>CALBCY010000252.1 GCA_937927195.1 uncultured Chitinophagales bacterium | reverse complement strand
TTAAAACAACTGCCCCCGATGCAATCTTGGCACCAATACTCCAACCAAGGCTCCAGTTAGATAACCAATGATTACATCACTGGGATAATGTTTACCGCTGAGTATTCGACACAATCCAACAAATGCTGGCACAGCCGCAGAACCTGCCCATATTAGAGGTTTGTATTTGGAATTGGGATTGTAGTCAGAAAACATTTGAGCAGTCATAAAACAGAAAGAAGCACTAACTGAGGTATGACCAGAATAAAAAGACATCCTGGTATCTGCATGCAATTTTTCTGCCAGTGGTACATTGGGGTTGAATGCATAAGGCCTGGTTCGTTTTACCAATGCCTTGGTAATGGTTGTCAAAGCGGCATTGATCGAAAAAACCTCCAAATAAATTACTCCCAATTTTCCAGCATCGTTTCTCATGTCTTTATCCGCCATCAACAATAAAGGAATGGCAGCGGAAGCATAAAAGCCGATATCACTAGCTTTTGCTATTGAGGGATTCCAATTTCGAGTTGACCATCGATCAAATTTCAAAACATTGTCGATGTTCAATTGAGCCACCTGAGCTTCGGTCAATGGTTCTACCTTATCTTGCAATAAAAAAGCTAGTCCCAAACCAAGGCCACCAACACCAGCCAATGGTAAATCTTTCTTCAATTCCAGAGAATAGGGGGAAAGCTGGGAATAGGCATTGAAATTGATACCGAAACATATCAAAATCAGCAATAGAAATCTTTGAATATTCATACTTGAATTTACGCTTATTAAGCAAAGATGGTATTGAAATTTCTCTTTTTTTTCACAGAACTTGTTTAAAGTTATTTTGACGACCCGTTTACAAGTCCTTGAAATACAATGCTTCAGCTATTTATTTTTCCCAAAGGATGCTTAAGAAAAAATAAAGGCGCTCCGTCTTGAGTCCTAAGCACTTACAAATAATCTCGACACAAAACTTCAAATTACTTCATTCATAACTTTTAATTGATCGTAAAATAAAAGGCAAAAGGTTTAGAAAATCTCTGATTGAGATCAAAGACTGTAAAATCTGCTCATGACCAAGTCAGGGACGGGTTTCGATTCCCAGCACGACTGGACTTCTCGTTCCCGCACAAAATAGCTACATTTGCAGTCAGAAATTCGATAAAAATGATTCAGGTAGAAAATATATCGGTACAGTTTGGTGGTAAATTTCTTTTTCATGAAATAAATTTCACGATAAAGGAAAGAGACCGCATAGGATTGGTAGGAAAGAATGGTGCAGGTAAATCTACGCTTCTCAAAATTTTGATTGACGAAATTCGCCCGGATGAAGGGAATATCGCTATGCCCAATAAAACCACATTGGGCTATCTTCCTCAAGAATTGAATGTAGATTATAGTAAATCTGTTTACGATGAAACAGCCTCTGCATTTAGTGAAATTCAAGAACTGAAGAGAAAGTTTGAACAATATGAAAAAGACTTAGAAACCGCGACGGAATTTGAGTCGGATGATTACGCAAAATTACTAAAAAATTATACCGAAGTTCAAGATAGGATCCAAAATCTTGGTGGACTCAATATGCGAGCAACCATCGAAAAGATTCTGAAAGGTCTCGGATTTGTAAACGGAGATTTTGACCGACCATTGACTGAATTTTCAGGAGGTTGGCAAATGCGGGTCGAGTTGGCCAAAATTCTGCTTCGTCAACCTTCTTATGTTTTACTGGATGAGCCTACCAACCACCTCGATATTGAATCAATCATGTGGCTGGAAAAATTTCTTAGGGAATATCCTGGTGGACTGATGTTGATTTCTCACGATCAGCGATTCCTTGACAATGTCAGTAATCGGACCATTGAAATTGTGCAAGGAAAAGTTTATGATTATGCCGTTTCCTATTCCAAGTTTTTGGGCATGCGTGAACAAAGACGTGAAAAGCAAGTCAAAGAAAAAATCAAGCAAGAAAAGTGGATCGTTCATACCAAAGAATTGATCGAAAAATTTCGTGCTAAAAAGAACAAAGCAAAATTTGCCCAAACATTGATCAGAAAACTGGAACGAGTTGAGCCGATTGAAATTGATGAGATGGAAACTTCTAAAATAAACATCCGTTTTCCAGAAGCTCCAAGATCAGGCAAAATTGTTGTAAAATCAGATAAGCTGGTAAAAAAATACGGCAGCCTAACGGTTTTAAATGAAGTCGATTTTGAATTGGAACGAGGTGAAAAAATTGCTTTCGTTGGAAAGAATGGTGAGGGTAAAACCACCTTCTCAAAAATCATTGCAGGGAAGACTGATTTTGATGGAGGAATGAATTTGGGACACAATGTCAGCATCGGATACTTCGAGCAGCATCAAGCGGAATCGCTCGATCCGAAGCTCACTGTTTTTGAAACCATCGACAATGTTGCGACAGGTTCAATGCGAGGACGTGTAAGAAGTTTATTGGGTTCATTCTTGTTTAGTGGAGAGGATGCTGACAAAAAAGTTTCGGTGCTTTCTGGTGGTGAAAAAGGAAGACTGGCCTTGGCCAAACTTTTGCTTGAGCCTGTTAACCTTTTGATTCTGGATGAGCCGACCAATCACTTGGACATTCGATCAAAAGCGATTTTAAAATCTGCCTTGAATAATTATGAAGGAGCGATGATTGTGGTTTCACACGATAGAGAATTTTTGCGTGATTTAACGGAAAAAGTTTACGAGTTTAAGAATAAAAACATCAAACCATTTGTCGGTGATGTCTTTGACTTTTTGAAAGAGCAAAATGTAGAATCTCTGGATGATTTGGGAATGACAACAAACACCAATCAAGTGCCAGGTGATGCAAATAAAGTTATTACGAAGGAAGAGCGAGTAGAATTAAAACAAAAGATTCGTGAGCTGGAAAAAGCCATTAAAAGAGAGAAAAACAGAATCAATAAATGTGAAGGTTTGATTTCAGAATTTGAAACAAAGATTGAGGAGACTGAAAAGGAAATGGCAGATCCAGATTTTTACATGAAGAATCCTAAGGCCGAGCAAATCATGGTCGAGTATGAAGCAACAAAGAAAAAGCTTGAGCAAGAGATGGAACGCTGGGAGAAGTTTAGTGAAGAATTGGATAAAATCGTGGCGGAGAAGGAAAAGATAGAGGCTTAGTGGTTGTCTTGCTGGACCACATAGTTCACAATAGTTCTCGTAGAGCAGATTGTATTTCTGAAACACATAGTTCACAATAGTTCTCATAGAGCAGATTGTATTTCTGAAACAC
>CALBCY010000251.1 GCA_937927195.1 uncultured Chitinophagales bacterium | reverse complement strand
TGTACCTGCATTGTAACGATTTTCATCGATAAACAAAGCTGCTAAATTCTCAAATGAATCATTGTCATTGGTGAGTGTGTCTGGAGCAAAACCCCAGGGATAAATCAACAAGTTTCCTCTTGAATGATAATTCAAGGCCACTTTAAAATCATTGTTTTCACATAGGTATTTCATCGCTTGGGTTTCCGGCTCCGAAAAGGGCTCAGGCCCTCTGTAGATATTGGAGTTGATGCTGGCCGATGAACCTAAATTATCGTAGGCCCATTCATATCCATAATTTCTATTTAAATCTATTCCGTCGAATCCCTGAGTAAAAAGGCCATCTCCATTGTTGTCCCTTTTGTTCTTTCTCCAAAAACCAAAATTCGGATTTCCATTTGAATCATAGTTAAATAATCCTTCATTGTAAAGGTAGCCATCTGGGTTGACGCATGGAACAAAATGAATTTCAAAGTTATCTATCAAACTGGTTACAAATGGATCGTTGCCATAATTTTCCAACAGATACCACATGAAAAATATATTCTGGATCAAAGACAAAGGTTCTCTTGCATGGTGAATTCCAGTTAACAAAACTTGTTGTTTGTTTGTCCCAACAGCAGAGCTAATAACTTGATGAAAAATGGGTCTTTGCTCATGGGTCAAAATGTCAGAAATGGGCGTTGGTTGGTTAATCAAAGAAGGAAACAAACTGGCCATATTGTTCATTTGGTCAAGCGTTTCTTGGTAGGTTAAATAGCCCTCCATTGAACCATAAGCAAAGTTTGAAGGCTCAGGGTAGTTTAGGTTTGAGTTATCTGAACAGGCGGCAGCAGCTCTTGATCTAACAGCGGAAAGCTCATTGGCACGGGTTCTTTGTAATTGGTAAAATTCATTGGAATCTTCAAACAAAATTTCATATTCAAATGGCAGCAACTTTATTAATTCAAATTCTGTACTGGAGAAATCGCTTTCTATAAAATTGCCTTTCTTGTCTTTCCCTGGTGATGAACAGCATTGATCAAAACAAATTGCTTCTTGATTTTGAAACAATTCAGCAGCTTCAGCATAGATACGAATTCGCTGATAAGTATCTGTTTCTTGAGATAAAACGTTGAGGTTGAAGCTAAAAAGTAACAATGTCAAAACTATGTTAAATATTTTCATTCGTCTATTAGATTTTGGGGGAAAGTTTCTAATACAAAGATGCCTTTTCTATCGGATTGGTTGTTAATATAATTGTGAGGACTGTCATCTTTTAGGCATAATGCTTCGTTGTCGAGATGACAGGTGGTTTGGGATGCGGATGGTTTGGGATGCAGATGGTGTGGGAGATCGGAATGCAATAGTGCGAATAGAATGAAGTGGAGATCTTGGCAGGATCGGCTTCTTTGCGCATGAATTTGATTATTGCGCTTTACTGTTTGGCTTGCAATAGATCCCAGCGGTTTCCATAAAGATCTTCAAAGACTGCTACGGTTCCGTAATCGAATTCTTGAGGAGGACGGACAAATTTGACATTGCGACTTTTATATATTTCATAATCTCTCCAAAAATCGTCAGTAAACAGGAACAGGAATACTCGTCCACCCGTTTGGTTTCCAACGCTATTTGACTGTTGTTTGTTTGCAGCCTTGGCCAATAACAAAGAGCACTCTTTTGCACCAGGAGGTGTTACAACTACCCATCTCTTTTCTGGCGTCAATACTGTATCTTCTTCTAATTCGAAATCGAGTTTTTTTGTGTAAAAGTCAATGGCCTCATCGTAATCTTTGACGACTAATGCTATGCGAGCTATTCTTTGTTGCATCTTGTTTAATTGATCCTTTGTTAATTTATGATAACCTAGCCAAGTCATTTTTAGCATCCGAAAATTCTGGATTGATTGCCAAGGATTTCCTGAGTAATTGAATGGCCATTTCTTTGTTGCCTATTTCTTCATGGAGCAAAGCCAAAGAGTGATACAGATCGAATTCTTCTGGGTAAAATTGAATCCCCAAATCAAAAATTCGGATGGATTCTTCTTTTTTATCCAGTCGCTTTAACTGAAATGCAAAGCGACTAATTCCGTTCCACGAAAGATCCACATCGCTTTCAAGACTTTGATTCTTTTTATCAAAGACAGCAAGGCAATACTCCTCCACCTTGTCAAGACTCTTCCATTCCTTGTAAAGTTGAATGAGTTTTTTCTGGTTCATTTTCGATACTTCAGCATGCTGTTCTTTTAACAAAGTCACCCCACATTCTTTTCTTTCTTCCTCTGAAATTTTTGAAGAATCCAATTCGTAAAGTTCCCATTTTCCATCTTCGTTTTGAATATGCTGCGTTCCATAAATTTGTGGCTTGTTTTGATCCATCAATTCTCGATCAATTGCAGCGGCCAAAAGCCACTTGTAGCCAATAGAGGAATGCATGTCCAACTCTACACACTTTCGAAGCAGCTTCACTGCAATTGGTCTACAATATGAAAGGCGCCTTCTTGAGTGGTGAAATACCAAGCCTGCATTTCTATAATCTAAAGCGGTGGAAAGTCGGCCGGCTTCAATCTCCGCCTCGACTTGCTTTAATCTAATTTGATCTGCATTTCTTAGAGTCTCCAAATCTATTTCACCCAATTCCAATCTTGTCCTGTCTGACTGATCAGTTTTGCCTATAGAAGTCAATAATTGATTGTCCATGATGTTTTTCATTTTTGATTGATCATATAATAGCCAAGTTGTTTAAGAAAAATCTGCGCTTAATTGAAAGGAATTAATACTTGGCTTTCTCCCAACATTCTTTAGTAAGGTAAAAATTGCTTTCTTTGAAAGTGAAAGTACAAGAACAAATTTTATTAGAAATTTCCTCCTCCTCACTGTGGTCCGGATAATAATCTCGATCTACCAAGTTTTCACAATTGCAATCTCTTGTTAAATCATCGGTCAAATAATCTACATGAATAATTTTCGCTTTGGAATCATATTCTATACTGGTTTCCCAGTTTCTTGAATTCACAGAATAGCTGAAATTTTGTTCGAAATTACCATTCTTAAAACTGATCAAAGAAATGTAAGAACGCCAGCAAGAAGAACAACCTTGTACGTCTCCTAATAAAATATATTTCACTCCATTAATACTGTGAATGGTATCTATTTCTGAGTAGCCATCAGACTCGAATATTCTATATGGATCCTCTAAATTATCATTAACAGTATCTATAATAAATTCGGTAAAATATACCAATGATACTCTGCTTCTATAGGTTCCACCTGTGTTTGCATCAAATGTGAAATTCAATAACTTATAGTCTGGCGATTTAGTCAATTGCATATTAATCTGGCCCAATTGCGATACGAATTCTTTCGCCTTATCAATTTCATAATAGGACATAATTTCATCAACATTCGCTATAATAATCTCCTCATAAAGGCCTTGCAAATTTACATCATCAATAGAGTCTCCATTTTCAGAAAGAATATCTGCCCAGTTCGGATCAACTTTTATCGCATCGAGCATTTCTTGAGGTAAATTGGTTTCATTAACGGAAATATACCGATCTATTGGTCTTGAGATTCCATTAAACAAGTCTATGTATTTATTCGTTTCAGTGATCAATTTTTCTATTTCCCCACTAGTTTGTGCAATGGAAAATTGACTTATTATTATTAAAAATATCGACAGAATGTTTCTCTGCATTTTTACACTTTAATGAGCAAAATAAAATATATGAATAAATACTTGATAAAATATCTGTGAGATGAAACCAGTATAATTTCATTTTAAAAAATAGAAGATTCCGTTTTGGTGGTAAAACGTTCCAAAAATTTCATTCCCCTGTAAGAGTTTCCTTTTTGGTTTAACTTTGGACTCCAAACAGCAATGCAATATTTGTCAGGGTGAAGGGCGAGTATTCCTCCCCCTACTCCACTTTTACCAGGCAATCCAACTTTAAAAGAAAACTCGCCTGATTCATCGTAAAAGCCACAGGTTTGCATTATTGCATTTATCCTTTTGGCCTGACTCATTGATAAGATTCTTTTATCCTCATTGGTCCTAAAGTTATCATCTGCTAAAAATAGAAAAGTCTGTGCCAATTCCTGACAGGTCATTTCAAGGGAGCACATATTGAAATAAAAATTCAACACCTCTTCTGGATTATTTTCGAGATTACCAAAGGATTTTATAAAATTACAAAGGGCAATGTTTCGATAACCAACTGATTTTTCTGATTTAGCAATCGCTTCAGAATAATTTATTTTATCATTCTTGCCTATTTGTTTAACAAAATCTAAAAAGTCAGGCAAAGGATTGTTCAGGTGGCTGAACAACATATCGCAGATGACCATTGCGCCACCATTGATCAACGGGTTCCTAGGGATGCCTTGATCTGTCTCTAACTGAATCAAAGAATTGAAAGGATTCCCAGTGGGTTCTACTCCTACTCTTTCCCATATTTTATCTCCTAAAATTTTATAGGCTAAACTCAATCCCAATACTTTGGAAATACTTTGAATGGAAAATTTCGCATTCCAATCTCCAGCAGAAAAGCCTTCGTTGTTAATTGTCTGTAGGTAAATCCCAAATTTATTGGGATCTATTTTTGCCAATTCAGGAATGTATTGAGCCACTTGACCATTATTTTCCTCCGCTTTTATGGAGCTAAATATTTCGTCAATAATTTCTTGGTAGTTTGTTGCTTTGTCCATCAAAATTCATCAGTAATTTAGGTGGGACCAAGTTACAAAATATGTGTGGATGGAAGGTAAACAGGGAAGTATATTGTGAAAGGTAAATTTTGTGAAATTTGTCAAGCTGATAAACAAAAAAGACTTCATTGAAAATTCCGAGAGGACAATTCAATGAAGTCTAAAGTTAGCAAGAATCTAGTTTATTATTTTGTCAGTTTATAAGCAATGTTTAAGGATAAGACATTTTGTTGTTTTGCTAAAATGCCTTGATTGATGAAAATGCCATTTAGGTAAAGATAAAATCGGCATGGTAATTTTGCCATTTTTTGGCAAGGCCATGGCTCAAAAACTATAGCTAAATTTTGAAAGAAACTACTTTGTTTATTGCTTTGTTTTTTTGTATGTAAAATACTCTCCTTCTTCTAATGCGTGAAATGCCGAAGCCAATTCTACTGGTGGAATGGTCAGTTTGCGAAGGCTTAAATCCATCCAAGCACCTTTTATGGAAATTTGTGCACACTTTTCTCCTGATCCATTGAACATCTCATGATGCAAAACCCATCTTGCCGCATTGTCCGAGACTTCACCTTTCAATATGTTTACAAGAACAGTATCCGAAGGAAGAATTTCTTTGATGAAAGAACATTCTTCCTTGAACAATATAGGACCGATATTCAAGTCTTGCATTTTAGCAGAATCAAATCCTACTTGCTCAAAAAACTTGATTCGTAGGTGACCGCCATAATCGTAATATGCAGAATGCCTCAAATGCCTATTGGGATCGCAATCTGCCCACCTCACTTCTATCTTCTTCTCAAAATTTTTCATTCTAATTTATCAATTTACGAACTTCAAAACAAATAGTTTTTTTGGAACAGCAACTCTTTCCAAATCAAAACTGTGTAGGAGGCAAACTCTTCAGTTCATTTTGTTTCATATAAATAATTTTTTGATCAATATCCATAATAATATTGAATCTTTTCAAAACATCTCCACCCATAATACTCATTTTTTGTCTAGCAATTGATCCTTCGAAAAAACCTACAGGAATATTTACAAGTTCCTCTGTTCCTATTTTAAACAAGGGAAGTTCTGCCTTTTTTGTTTTTAAAACGTTCCCATAAGAGTCCTTCAATTCTTTCTCATCAATCACTTTTAAATGCGTTCCAATTTGACTAGAGGCAACAAAATCATCATCGTATAGAATTGTTCCTCCATATCCGGAATGAATCAAGAATTTGTTTGTAAAATCTTTATTGTCAATTGTACTGACTCCTTCGATAAAATAAAAACCGTTTTCAATTATCAATTCCAATTGTTGATAGTTCTTTGTTTTGGATGGAATTTTATTGTATAAAATTATTACACTTTCTTCAAAATCAATTTCTACTATTTTGCCTTCAAAAAAATTAAGCCCAAATTTACCATCGGTTTCTGGTCCCGAATTTTTACATTCCCATATTGGAATTTCATCCCAATAAAAACTTCCAATTCGCAGCGAATTGTTTTTACTGCTCCTTGAATCACTTTCTCCTCCCCAACTTTCGACCTTCTCGTCACGATCCCACTGAATGCTGGTTGTTTTATTTTCAGCCTCTTTTATTATACTCACATCATTTGCTGCAGTGTGGAACATCAAATCAATGCTGTCTTTTTCGTTTAATATCGCTGAAACTGAAATGTTATTGTGAGAAGTCAAACGAAATGGGATGGTATCGCCAACTGTATCAAAAACAACAGAATCACTTTTTTGAGCCTTCAAATCATGACTAAGCAAACAAATAATTCCCAGTAGGTATAAATAGGATTTGGACATTTCGCAAGATATAAAATTCTCGCGAGAAGATACTTGATCTAGTTGTCTGTAAAAACAAGAATACTATTAAAATTCTGTTAATGGTTTATGCATTTCACGCAAATAAAAAAGACTGCCTTCAAAAAGGCAGTCTTTAAACTAAACTAAAATTGAGTAAATTTTCATATCACAGCATTAGAATTTACCATTTGAATTTTTCCATTCTGATTTTGCTGGAATGTTTTGGATAATGTCCCAATGCTCTACGATTTTACCATCTTCCAATCTAAACAAATCGTAATAGGCTACATGGTCACCCTTGCCAAACTTTCCTTCACTAAGCGTTAAAACAAAGTTCCCTTCTCCCAATATCTTATGAACTAAATCATATTGTAAAACCAGCCCATTTTCGGCAAAATATTTCAATGCTTCACCTAAGCCATCAAGACCATCAGCAATACTGGAATTGTGTTGCAAATATTTTTCTGGATTGATAAATCCTGTAAGATTGTCAGTTTTACCATTGACCAAAACTTCGTTAACAAAGCCTCTTACTACATTTTTATTGGCCTCGGTTTTATCCAAATCCGTTACCTTGGTTGCTCCATCAAATTGAGTTCTACCGCTTGGATTGGGAGGTGTAATTTCTGAAAGGTTGTCCCAATGCTCTACTATTTTACCTTCCTCAAAACGAAAAACGTCGAAACCAGCTTTAGGACCAAAGAAATCATACTCCACATGCAAAAAGACATAATCACCATCTTCAACTGCTCGTATGACCTTGGCCTTAAATCCTCCTTCCGGAGCATTCGATAAGACCTTGCCAAAGCCAGCTAATCCGTCTTCGACCCCTAAATTGTGTTGTTTGTAATTTTCTGCGTTGATGTATCCAACTGGTTCTTGAGCCCCAGTTTGAAGGCTTTCAATTAATGCAACGGCTTTTTGTTTGTTTGATAACTCCATTTTTACTGTTTCTTTTGATTTTGAAATTTGTGCCTGAATTTTATTACTGTTTACTGAAACAAGAATAAGTACCAGGGATGCGATAAATGATATTGATTTCATCATAAATATTTGCGTTAAATAATAGAATACAAATATGAAGGCAAATCTTGATCTATTGAATATCACAAAAAGCCAAAGGACTGTAAAAATGGGAAAGTTGGCAAAGCAGCGGCAAATGGAAAAATCTAATCGCTTCCGATCAGTTCTGGTGATTTTTTAAATCACCGTCCCTAGACTGTTCCTAAATTGCTCTGGAGTTAAGAGGGTTTGACGCTTGAAATATTTATAGAAGTTGCTAGTTTCTTCAAAGCCGAGCTTATAGGCAATTTCTTTTATAGACAATTCTGTATTTATGAGTAAACGTTTTATTTGATTTGTACAAATATCATCAATGAACTCTTTGGCCGATTTATTGACAATCGTTCTGGTCACGGTATTTAATGTTTTGGAACTTAAGCCCATCAATTCCGCATAGTCTTTTACTTTTTTATATTGGACGACTTGCTTTTCTATTAAGTTCTGAAGAATATTGAATTCGCTTAAATATTTACGATTGAATACTATTTGTTTATTTTGAGATTTTATTCTATACAACTTTGCAATAAGAATGTGCAGCTCACTCCTGATAATGCCCATAGAATAATCGTCATTGAGTTTGAAGTATTCCGTAGAAATTCGATCAGTTAAATTGGAGATTTCAATGTATTCTGCTTTCTTTAATTGCAATTTTGACACACCCAAAAGTTCATTGAAAAGTTGCAATGTTTTTAGGGCTTCTAGTTTCTCCAAGTAGCTAACCAGGAATTCATCTGTAAAAAGTAAGACGGTTCCTTTGACGGATTTATTCGGATGAAATTTATGAATCTGGTCTTTGCGAATGGTTAATATAGTACCTTTCTTGTAGGGGTATTTGGTAAAATCTATTGTATGCCATCCTTCGCCCTCTTCAAAATAGACGATCATATAAAACTCAACCAAATGCAAGTCAAAAATGGAATGATTAATGTCTTTTCTTGAGAAAAGCTCTTCTATTTTGATCTGGTCAAATTCGGCTGAAGGGTTTTGCTGATTTTGAAATTTTACATGTAATGGGCTATCTTTCATTGCTAATAGTTGGTTTGGAAGGATAGTTATTTAGGGTCATAATGACGACTTGTTTGCAAGTCATTGAAATCTAATAGTTGGCAAATTAATCAAGTTTGAATTGATAATCAATTTCTCCTTTGTCATTTATAAAGAATAAGGCATATTTTTCTTTAAAGATTTTTTGTGCTGATAGACTTGGTTGGCCCTTGGAATAAGATAAGTAAAAAGTATCTTGGGCCGTTTTGTATGTCCCCAAAAAACACTTTTCACCTAAAAGAGAACTATTGCAATATTTGAATTTTTCATTGTTGTAAAAGGATATTTCCGCACCAATGATTACTCCATCAGAATAAGCAGAAAATATTTTATGAGTATTTCGATGATCATAAATTTTCTTTTGAATAAAAAGACCCAACAATGGAATCGCCAAAATCAAAAAGGTCTTGATTAAATCATTGCTCTTCTTTTTCTTTCGATAATCATACCCACATTTGATACTTAAACCAATCAAAAGAACTAAATTTAAAAGCGGACAACAAATCAGATAAAGAGCAAATGAGAAATTCAAAAGACAATTAACAAGTAAAAAAATTACATAAGCAAATAACAAAACATAAGAAGCGAGTAAGAAACGACTTTGGGGCCTTTGACCTATAATTTTAATCATAAATAATTTTTATTTCTGACAATGATCTAAATCGGAATTTGTCTATTGGTTCTTATCCTTTCTAGTGAACTTCTATATTGATAAAGTTGTTGATTTAATTCTCCAATGGTGTATACTTCTTTGATTAAGTCGTAATATTTAATCTTGCTTATAAGTTTGGGCAATTCAAAGCACCAATATATAGTCATTAATGGGTTGATCCATAATTCACTTCCCATCGTCCTACTCAATGTTTGATGATTACCATATTCACCTTGTAAGGCACTGACTATTGAGTTGGAGACAATACTTTCAAGTCCTTTCATTTTTTCATTGGCGAATTTAACAGCCTCAATGAATTTTTGAGATTCAGACATTTCTTTGGTCATTTGGAACATTCCCAAATAGCCGCCATCTTTTGCAATTTCAGCAACATTTTCTAAAAACCTGAAATGAGACACACCATGAAAATGGTCGATACCAAATCCAACACTTAAGAGATATTGTTTTTCTATTCCAGTTTTGTAAACTGCCGCCATTGAACAAACATCTTCTTGTGGTGTTCCTAATTCTTCTTCATCGCCAAACATTAAACTATCAGTTCCTCCATCGACTAAAAGGACGGTATCAATATTGTGTTTTTCAATCAGGTAATTGTATGCTGCAGTCAATGGTATGACCCCAGTTCTCTCAAATGCGTAAATTTCTGGATTTTCTCCTTGAAGTCCCATCCATAATTTTAAATACCTTTCTGGAAAATAATTTCTTCCAGAAAAATCACTATCTCCAGTTCTAATTTTATAACAATAAGGAAATACCTTTTCAGAACTTGTTTCATTTAACAAAGTAAAAGAGAAATTCGCGAGAATTACTTTTTTGCCTTGCTTGATAAGATTGAAGTACAAAGGTATTCCACTAAAAATATCAAAACCTCCTCCAGCGCCAGCCAACAGTATGGATTTACTAGTTTTCAACTTTTCAAATATTGGGATTTGGTTGATGGTGTATTCTTGTTCTTCTTCCATTGTTTGATCTTTTAATAAATGCTGTCTTGGGATTCAAACATTTAGTTCTTCTACTTGGTTCAAAAAAAACGAATCAAATATCAAACTAAGCCATTTTATCATTTTCCAATTTCTCCTTCATCAGTTTATTGACCAATTGATCGGCTGCTCTAGTGGTTTCGGGAAGTCTGTATTTTTTACACATTTCAAGTGTGATTGCATAGGCAGTTTCCAAACTTATTTTATGCCCAATACTGACGAAGACAGGTTTTACATTCTTTTGGGTCCTTAAAACAGCACCAATTTTTTCTCCATCTAGGATTAGTGGTTCAACACTTCCTCGTTCGGAATGAAGTCGATCTTTATCCCATGTCCCAATCAAGCGTTTTTTGGCACAACCAATGCTTGGAATATCTAATGTAATACCCAAATGAGTAGCCATCCCTACCCTCTTTGGATGTGCAATTCCATGACCATCGCAGATGATCAAATCTGGTTTTATTTTAAGCTTTTTAAAGGCTTCAATAATTGCAGGAATTTCTCTGAAAGAAAACAAGCCTGGTACATAAGGAAATGTTATTTGCATTTCATGAAAGGCTTCCTCCACAATTTCTTTGGTGCTAAAATCAATTACGACGATTGCGCCAATCATTTCACCACTATCATCATTATAGGCTACATCCACCCCAGCGATGTATTTTATTTCATCAGGCAAAACATCCTGATCTATTACTAATTTTTCCAGTTTAATCTGTTGCTCATAGAATGGCCTTAAGTCTTTTTCTGTGAAATGTAATTCTGAATTCATTGGATTTTTATCAAATACCAATTTAGCTTATTTCAAGTTAAAAATAGGTTTGTTGAAAGAAAAAAAACGAGTAGCTTGTTTATGAACGCAGGGATAATCCAAGCATTAAGAAAGAAAATTCATAGCACTTTTTAGAAAAATAATTTTACAATTTTACTATTTCACAACTTTCCAGCTCGAACTCTGCTGAGGGTTCCTAGCGCCATTTGAAGGTAAGAAGCAATGTGGGTAAGTGGTACGCGCAGAATGACTTGTGGATTCGTTTTACACAATTCCTCATATCGTTCTCTTGAGGAGCTAATTCGAAGCAATTTATCTCTTGAATTATTTACCATAAGAGCTTCCCCCATAACCTCACTTAGCACTTGAAAATACTTAGGGAATTTTTCAAGGAATAACAATACATTGTCCCCAGTAATAATGAGCAATTTAGTAGGCTCAATTGTTTCGGCATTTCCTATAGATTCCGCTTTGGACGCAATTCCTGTATAGGTTCCAATTGGAACATTTTCGAAAGCAAATTCAGTGGTGTGTTCATTCCCTTCATCATCCAAATAGAAAAATCGAACAGCTCCAGATAGCACAAAGGCCAAATACCTTACAACCTCACCTTGTCTTTGGATAAGCTCTTTCTTTTTAAATGTTTTTATGAAGGTGAGTTCCTGAAGGAATTGAGCTTCCTCTTCACTTACTTTGACAAAATTGCGAAAAAAATCTAATAATATTTGAATGTCCTCCGTCATAGTTTTTAGAGACAATTGATAAAAATTTCACACTTAAGTACACGAATACATATACTTAATCAATTGCAGATTCATGAACCAATTCTCTTTGATCACAATATAAAAAAAAACCTAGATAGCACTTACTTATTAAACAGAATTGTTCACTGAATATTGAAAGTTGCAGGTAATAGTGCGATCAAAGCGAAAGGAGGTTGAGGTACATTTCAATCCAATACTCTGCCCATCAAGAGCAGTTAAATTGAGACCAACATTAATGGCCATTTATTTAAACGCCATATAAACAAAGCATTAGACTGCTTTTTATGTTTAATGATATTTTAGTAATAATTACAACTGTAAAAATCTAAATTATTTTTTCCGAACACCATTCCGAACACCATTCCGAACAACATTCCGAAGACCATGGTGATAAATTAGTTATAAAATCATTTATGTACCATAACCCAGAGTTCTACTTCTTCGGAAGTACGCCAATGCTGATCTCGTTTTGTTTTAACTGAAGCTAATTTTACTTGTTTTTTTAAGCAATTTTCCAATTGAAATCTTCCTCCTTCAGCTAACTCCTGCTCTATCGGATGCGCTTTTGTTACATTATTTATTTGCGCTATATTTGAGAATAGCAGAACCAACTTTCCGTCTGGTAGTAATCGTTTCTTTGCCTCCGCAAAAAAATCTGGAATTAAATTTTCATTGTAATAAATGGCTTTATCCAAACTATTTAATTCTCGAGAATTTGGCAACCACGGAGGATTAAATACTATCAATTCGGTTTGTTTATCCCATTTACCAAAAAGGTGTCCAAAATCTAACTCAAGCTTTCTAGATAGCTTGGTGTCTTTCATAAACTCTCTTAATCCCAAAATCGCGTTAGCATTTGTATCTGTTCCATAAACCTTCTGAAAACCATGTTTTATCATTTGAAATGAAAGCACACCACATCCAATTCCAACATCTATGGCAGATTTTTTAAGACCTTCATAACGTTTTAACCAATTGTCAAAAAGAATTAAATGATCAAACCGTGTTGGAAAATAAGTGCCATAAAAGGGATGCACTCTATTTCTTAATACAGGAATGGAAATTCCATTTTTATACCATTGCCAAGAACTGTTAAGCCCTTGTATTTGAGTATAAGACAATATAAAATTACCAGATTCTGGATACAATCTTTTCAACCAACCAATAAAGGGTGCTTTTTTTACGGCTAATTTATAGTCTATTATTTCTAATAAAATAAGATTTGATAGTTTATGATATTCTAATCGATATGCCCGTTGCTCATTAAAAGAGGTGCTCGGTAACTTTTTTTTAAGATGTACCTCTATTGCTTTTAACAGAACTAATCCGTTACTATAAAACTTTGTTATTAATACCTCTTTGCCCACTTCAAGTGCTTTTATAGTGAGTTTAATATCAATAGAATCATTAAACACTCTTAATGGTTGTTTAAAATCAAATGGTTCTGGTTTATTTATGGCTATATCGGTATTCATCGTTTCTTTTTCTGTTATAGCTCTTTAGATCAAAAGCCTATTTAACTTATGTGGGTATTCTCTATCCCGATTTTGAAATCTAAGAATCGTATCTTTCAATCGTATCTTTCCAACAGTTAAGTCACTAATTTCATCATCTCCAATATTGAAAGGTTTACCAAAATCCTTCTAAAAATTAGTTGTTTGTGGATATGGCTCAGGAAGTCTTTTTAAGTGTTGAGGATGAATAGGCACCCACCGTTTGTCTTCTTTTTTGGAAGTCCCAATTACCCCCATTTTTAATAAGGCCATAATATTTGAATTGAAACGAATTGCAGAGTAATGAGGCTAGCAAAGCGCAAGATTAAAATCACATTAGATAGTTACTTAGCAGCAATCAGGCATTAAGTTGGTCGCTTATGTATCATTAATCAAAATAAGGGCTTAAGAAGAAAGCCTCAGGGATTCGCTAAGGTGTTGCGAATGGATAATTAATATCAACAGATAAATAATTCTGTATCAAAGATACTTTTTTTAATCCAAATAAAAAGGTTACTAAAAATTAATGTAATACAAACTAAACTTAGGTCATTCAATTTTAAAAAGAAAAATTACTCGAAGTTTTGAAATTGGATGACTGAATAATAACTATTCAGTTGGAGTGTCGAATAGAAAAGAACTGACATAAAAAGTAATAGGCCAGGGGAAAACAAGCAATAGGCCAATCGCCAGGAGAACATTTCATAAAATTGACTTATTCAAGCTACAAGAATTTGACTTTATAATAGGTAACTAATCCAAGAGCGATGATCATACTAATGCGATTAAAAGATGAATGCTACGCGTATTTTCTGTAAATTTTCTTTTTTGTACTAACTAAATTTTGACAATAAATATAAGATAAGTACTCCTGTTAAAGTTATGAAAAATATGCTGTAGGCAATTTCTAATAAGACAAATTTTTGAGAAATACTTTTACTCATAAAATAATTGAATCTTGTTAAATTACCTAGTTGAAGTTTTTGAGAATTGATGACCTTTTCCATTGATTCTTCATATTCCTTAAAAGGAATATTATCGATTAAGAAAAAATTGTTTTCTTCCAGTTTAGGATATCTAGCTTTTATCACATTGTTTAAGGTTCTGTATAAAGTGAAACTGAATGGTTTTGTCACAAGAATCGCAAATAACAAGGATGCAGAGAGTCCAACTATTAGGACAGGAACAATGTAGTGGTTTAAATTAATATTTGTAACAAAGTAACCTTCAAAAACAATCAAACCTGAAACAAGGGTGGTATTAAGTCTAATGAGGATTGCCGCTTTTTTATCTGCTATTGAAATAGAATTCATTAATAATCTATTTTGATTTTTCAGATAAGTATCTAATGTTTTACTTTGCAACCGGTTGTTAAGTGACTTTTTCTTTCCTTTTGGTTTGGTACCATCATTTGAATTTTTATTATTTGCTGATGATAATTTTCCTTTGTCTTTTTTTAAAGAATTTTCTTGTTTTGAGGATGCATTATTTTCGCTTTTGTTTTTTTCCATTATCTACCTTTATTTTTATTAATTCTCTATTCTGGATTATTTTTTTTGATTAATAGTAAATGTAAACAATTTATAGAATATGACAATTCTCTATAGAAGATTATCGATCTTACATCTCTCAATTTTTGTTTTGAGGTGGAAAGAATGGTTAATTACAAGCTAATGATGGAATATGCGGTACTCGCTGAAGAGTAAAAGAGAGAACTCTTACTCTATTACACACAAAGCCTGCTATTATTTTTCACCAACGATTATGGATTCGTTATCAGTATCAAAAACCTTCTCAAGCCTTCTAAACGCAACAACAAATGCCCCTCATTTACACATTGGGCCTTCGTTCTCCTCAATGGTATTTTTGCCTTCAACTCCTTTGGAACCGCTTTGATTTTTTTTCGAACAAGGGATGCAAAAACACCAAAATACCTTACTTTCAGAAAATAAGACAAGCGTGGATGCTTCCTAATTTTTCTTTCACGTAATTCCTGTAATATCTAAATTAAGTGAGAGTGATTAACATGTTAATGATGTTGATGCGCTTTCAAAGAAAACGATGTTGCAGGAATGTTCAAGATTTCCATTTCAGATTCCCCTTCTGTAATTCGCATTTTTTTGTTGACGAGGACATTTTTGAAATTAGATGTTGTCATTCCTGGAGTGGGCCAAATGACTGACAGTTTCTCAATGATCGAAGCCTTACCGACACCGATTTCTGCCAATAGACTATTTCCACCAAAACTCGCACCCGTACCTACTGTATGAAAAATTCTCCTTGGTTTCCCATTTTCATTAATAATTAAGATAATCCTTGCGCCAATAGCAGACCGATTAGATTTTGTACCGACGAGTTGAATAGATATCCAATTATTGGCATTGCCAACAGGGTTTTCATACAGAATGTTTTGAAAAACATCCCCTTCAAAAGCTCCTCCCATGACTGCATAAATATCTTGGTCACCATCCATATCCAAGTCCCCAAAACCCACTGCATGTCCTTTTTGAATATGTCCAAATCCAGACTGATAGGTGACGTCTTGGAAATTATTACCACTCACATTTCGGTACATTCGGTTAGGAACGATGGAGAATAAATTAGGCTCACCTGTGGCCAGATAAAAGTCCAAAAAGCCATCATTGTCCAAATCACCAAAATTACAACCCATTGTTGCAATAGGTTCATTCAGTCCCATTTGAGAAGCTACGTTCGTAAAAGTACCGTTACCATTATTGCGATATAAATAAGGAGTCATCGGGTGACTTGTTTGAGCTATACCATCCAGCATCATTTCAGCTGCCGATGTTTTGCCATAAGAATATCCAGAGACAAAAATATCCTCATATCCATCGTTGTTATAATCAAACATCCAGGTTGGAAAACTTACCTGTGGTTCGCTAACTCCTAGATCGGGAGGGCCAAGAACGAAGCCTAAAATTCCTGATTTTGTGTTATTCAAATGCAATTGGTTGTAATCTCCTAAGTTAGAAATGTATAAATCAGGATAGCCATCGTTGTTGACGTCTCCACAGGAAACACCTTTAAAAAAACCTGAAATGTTTAAGCCTGCTGCTTGCGTTTGGTTAACGAAAGTGCCATTTTTTTGGTTCATTAATAATTCACAGGATACTTTTTTTGATGGCTTTGACTCATTGGCAAGAAATAAATCCAGCCAACCGTCTAAATTAAAATCAGCCCAAACTGCTGTTTGAGTGGGTGCTTCGGAATATATCCCAGACTCAATGGATACATCGGTAAAAGTACCGTCGCCATTATTTTTGATGAGCGAATTAGGAATTTTTCCTTGTTCAAAAAACCACGCGCCTCTGAGAATTAGAAAATCAAGCTGTCCATCATTGTTGTAATCAGCGTGTCGTAAATTGAGTCCTCCAGTTACACCTACCAGCCCCGTACTGTTCGTTTTATCAATAAAACCACCATTTTTATCGTTTTCATAATACCGAATTTGATGGTCAAAACCCCAAGATGAAGCGATAATGTCTAAGTAACCATCGTTGTTAAAATCGTCAATACAAGTGCCGCCAGATAGGGCTTTCATATCAACTCCCAAACCCATTGCAATGTCTTTAAACATAGGAAAATCTGCATTTTTGTGAAAATATTCAGGTGGAATTCTATATCTTTCTGGAACTTTATCTGGATATTGCCCAAGTGTCATGTGGGCAACATTCAGCAAGTATTGACATTCTTGATCGTTAGGATTTATTTGAAGAATTTCATTTAATAAGGCAATAGTTTTAGTTGCCCCTTCTTTTAATTGATGTTGTCCATTTTTACTAATTGGAATGATACATGATTCTGCTGTATGATTGGCGAGACAATTATCCTGTTCTGCTTTGCGCATATAGGCAACTGCTAAGTTTCGTTTGATGGCCAACAAAATTTCCTTTGGATCGTTGATACGCATATCCTCTATTTTAGCTAAAATGGATTGGTAGGTCTTAATCGATTTCTCTGTCTTTCCAGCGTTAAGCAACTCTTTGGCGTATTGCAACTCAGAATTAACCAAAGTAATGCCTGTCTGTGATTTCATTTTTTTTGAAATATTTTGGGCGCGGGTATCATTAAGGTAATAAGTAATTTTATTGGGGTCAATTTTAGCTACTTGTTTCTGCACTCGCTGAATCATATCAACCGTTGCCGAATCTGGCGATTTGATTGGAACATTGGATGGTTCATCTGAATATTCAGGTTCATTGTGTGAAGAGGAATCCAGCTTGGGTTCCTGATTTTGACAGCCCCAATACAGGATAATATTTAGCAATAAAAAGAGATACTTATTCAAAGTATTAAAAATTTTGTTAGGCAAATAGAGCCATAGTTATTCATAAATTTTCACCTTTCAATCAGAATGATGATTACATAAAGTATAGATGCCATTTTAAAAATCTTGGTAGCGCATCAAAGCAACAAATTGAAAAAACATAGGCTGTCAGCATTACTGTGAAGAAAACAAAGGCCTCTGGAAGTTTTTCAAAGTCATATGAATTTTTGACCATTTTATTTCCGATACTAAATGGCATTCTTAAAAACAAAAAGAACATTGCAAAATAGACAAACCATCTTAAAATATAATGGTCTGTTATTTCACCTGATATTTTACCTACTGTTACTCCTAGCAAGGTCCAAATAATCAAACCCAATGTTATGAAAATGGCTGAACCAAAATAATTGACAAACTTGGCTTGAGATTCATCAACAAGCTCTTCCTCCTCTTCTTCATTTAATTCTTTTATGGAAGATGTTCCTAATTTCTTAAAAATTGAAGTCCAGTAATAGAGGTAAACTCCCAAACTTATAGAAACGATCAGATAGGCTATTTTAATTACAATGTTCAATCTATTTGACTTTATTTAAAATGAATCAATTACCACAACTCCTTTGTGCTCAAATTTATCCATGTTAACTAAATAATTTGGCGCTTCATCAAGTGCAATGGTTTTTTCGATCAATTTTTGTGGATGCAATTTCCCATTCATTATCATCTCTAACATTTCAGGATATTTAAAAGCTTGCATTCCATGACTCCCTAAAATTTCCAGCTCATTGGACATT
>CALBCY010000250.1 GCA_937927195.1 uncultured Chitinophagales bacterium | reverse complement strand
ATTACAATGATGCTGACTTTGGTTGTGTTCCAGTTGATACTGTTGGACCATGTGGAGCTGAGTCTGGTGAGATTGCATTGGTTTCTAATTCTGCTGTTGTTTGTAATGGAAGCGCAATTTCAGTTACTGCTAACGGATTTGCAGAAGGTGGAGACATTGATCACATCTTCTTATTGACAGATCAAAATGACATCATTGTTGCGATTAGTGTTAACAGTGGAGTCTTTACTGGTATTCCTTTTGGACAATACACAGTATATAGCTTTAGCTACGATGTAACTGATTTCTCTGGAATGCCAGTTATTGGTCAAGACTTCTTTGCTAACTACTTAGCAAACGGTCAAGCTTGTTATGATGTTTCTGACGGAATTCCAGTATCAATCGTTCAAGGATTGAACGTTGCTGCTGATATCAGTGAGGATTGTATTGATGATGGTGAAGGCGTATTTATGGTTACTTTCAGCGTTTCTGGTGGTAGCAATACAACTTACACTTTGACAGGAGATGTTAACCAAACAGTTTCATCAGGTCAAGAAATTACACTATTGATTCCTGAGCTTTCTAATTACGCAATTGATATTTCAGATCCAACAGGATGTACTGAATCAGTATTCATCGTAACAGGTGGTTGTTCTAAGTCAAGTGTTGAATTGATTGAGTTTGATGGTAGAGTTGCTAAAGAAGGTAACTTATTGTTCTGGGCAACTGCTACTGAGGAAAACAGCAAATACTTCCAAATTGAGCGTTCTTTAGATGGAACTAACTTCGAATTGGTTGGAACGGTTGAAGCTGCTAATAACAGCAACACATTAAGAGAGTATTCATTGATGGATGCTAATGCTCCAACTGGACTTTCTTACTACCGTTTATCAGAAGTTGATCTTGATGGAAAAGTAACTTATGCTGATGTTATCAGCTTGGAAAGAAGAGGTTCTACAACAATCTCTATTTCACCAGTTCCTGCTAAAGGAGATATTCAGGTTTCATTTGTAGAGAACCTTGAAGGTGATGTTCAAGTTAGAATGTTTGATGTTGCTGGTAAATTGATTCGTCAAGTAGCAACTCAAGTTTCAGCTGGTCAACTTAACCTTGATATTAAGGACTTGGCAACAGGTACTTACTTCTTGAATGTTACTACTGAAAACCAAACTTATTCATCTAAGTTCATTAAGGAATAAGGACAATTAAAGATTTGAATCCTGAATAAGGAATGAAAATATACAAAGGGCCTCTGATAAAAATCAGTGGCCCTTTTTTGCATTATTCATATTATTCGTGACCGTCATATCAATTGTTGTCCTAATGTTTGAAAGATGCTTCAGTTCAACCAAAATAAGCCCCTTTTTGTCTATTAAACAATGCTTTTAGATTTGGAAAGAAAAGTCGAAGTTAAAAAACGGAGTGATAGGGATATTATTGACCTGATAATTAGTACAGGTGATAGATCTCTTTTTGGAGAATTGTATGATCGATATTCAAATAAAGTATTTAGAAAGTGCTGTTCAATGGTAGGTAATGAGTATGATGCACAAGATCTAACTCAATCTATTTTATTAAAAGCTTTTCTTAATATTTCTAATTTTGAAGGAAGATCCAGCTTCTCAACATGGATTTATGCAATTACTTATAATTCTTGTATAAACTTTTTGAAGAGCAAGAAGCGAAAAGCCTATGTCACTGATGAGTTTGATTCTAAACATGATATTTCAGATGAAATAGAATCAGAAATCGAAAATAAAAAGATTTTCGAATTAGAATTGGAACAGTTAAAAGGCCTTTTGGACGAAATAAAACCAAAGGACAAAATGCTGCTTTTGATGAAATATCAAGACAATCTTTCGATAGAACAAATAGCAACAGCATTGAATCTCTCGAATAGCGCAGTTAAAATGCGTTTATTAAGAGCAAGGTCTAGAGTCCGTAAATTGAGAGAGAAATTATATAATTTATCAAGCTGAAAGTAAAACCCAAATTTATGACAGCAAAGAGTAAAATGGAAAGTTTATGGGAGGATAAAGTTCTTCCTGAAAACGTTAAGAAAAACGTCTTGGAAAGTATTGAGACAATTCAGCTAATTGCTGATATTGCTGATTTATTTACCATCAAGAAGTTTCAAGCTGGAGGTGCTATCTTAGGTGCCATGGCAGACAGTTTTGCGGGGCAAACTGAAAAGAAGGAGGAGCCTGACGATAAAAAAGAGAGCAGTAGGTAAGGCAAAATCAGTTTTTACTCCGTATTTTACCATACCAATTATTGATGCTCAACATAATGAGTTACAATAATAAGCCAAGTCTATCCTTTAAACTAAAAAATAAATTAGCCAATGCTTTTAGATTCACTAAATTCACTATTTCTGGTAGCCAACAATATTTCTGGAAATTTAAGCGGAACTGCCAATTCTCTTTGGGATGCTCTTTCTAACTCTCTAAGTACTTTTGGGAGTACTTTTCTTGATGGTTTTATCAAAATTATTGCAGCTTTATTAATTCTATTCATAGGAAGAATTATTGCTAGAGTTATCCGAACAGCTATTGAAAAGCTGTTGACAGTCGCAAGATTTAATGAAGGTTCTGAGAAGGTCGGACTGACCGATATGCTTAGAAAAGGAAGTATTACCGCCTCTCCTTCAGGCTTGCTCGCAAAATTCGTTTACTATATTATCATGTTGTTTGTATTCATTGCCGCTTGTGATTTTCTTGGCTGGACACAAATTTCACAAAAGTTCTCAGACCTAATTGATTACTTACCAAGGTTGTTCATCGGTGCTGTGATATTTACATTGGGATATTGGTTGGCCTCTTTTGTTCGTGATTTTATTTTGGCAGGATCAAAGTCTTTAGGTTCATCTACTGGTTCGATCATTGGTACCATCGTTTTCTATTTCTTGTTAATGATGACCACAATTATGGCCTTAGATCAAGCTGGTATAGACACTAGCTTCGTTACAGGTAATATCCAAATCATCCTAGGTGCTATCTTATTGGCAATGGCTTTAGCTTATGGATTGGCAGCAAGAGGAACAATGGAAGATCTTATCTCAGGCTTCTTTAAAAAGAGCAAAATAGCCAAAGGGCAAAGAATTCGTGTCAAAGATGTAGAAGGAGAAGTTATTGAACTAGACAATGTTTCTGTAACTGTTCGTACAGCCAATGATACTGTTGTTGTTCCTATGAAAGACCTTGCTCAAAACAATGTCCACTTATTAGGATAAAAAATACTTTGAAAACAATTTTATTAAAGGGAACTGACAAAATCAGTTCCCTTTTTTTATGCAATTTTTCTAATGGAATTCATTCATTTCATATATCAATCCAGCCAAGAAGATAGAATTGGCTGATAAGCTTCTTATTCGCATTAGGATCAAGACCTTAAGTGCAACATTAGGGAAAATGAACCCTATTTTAATCCAATTAAGCACAGTTCTAGGGCTTTTGTTGTTTTTATCACCTAAACATATGTAAATGTTGTCTTTGCACTGAATTGGGCCTGAGAATGCCCAATCTCGATCATACAGCACTAGCGATCTATGTGAAATGTATAAAAATTGACCAATTGTGCTCAAAGCTCAGCTATTAGGTATTGCTGGAATATGTTTTGGTACAAAAATTGTAATTAGACAAGTAATATAAAGTTATAGGAACAAAATAACATGTTCTCACCGATACCTTAACTAATTGGAACTCATTTTCTATTCTCTAATTATCATAAAATTCAACTACTCAAATTGAATTAGTGATGATCGGTATTTCCGATAAACGAATGAAAATAAGAATGAGCAGCAAGTCGCTTGAAAATAATAAGATTAAGTTAGCAGACAATATTTACTTTGATGAGGATAGCCATGCTTCAGCAAAAAAACTTTTCTTAACTTCTAAGAGAAGTTTGTACAAGTATTGTCTTAAACAATTATACCTAGATAAACACGGAGATTACTTCCTGTTTTACCTAGATGATATTGTTGCGGAAATAATGATAATCTCTATTAAGCATCTTAAGAAGAATAAAATATCTGAAGATTTTGACAATGTTTTGTTTAAAATCGCAAATAGCTATTTGAAAGATTGGTTCAATCGGAATAGAGTAAAATATACTGTTCGGAAAAATAGCGGAACCCAAATTGAAAGATCTTTCATTAAAGTGAATGACAAAATAAAATGGGAGACTTCTGATAACTTCAATTTATTGAAAGTATTGGCAAAATTGGATGATGAAACTCA
>CALBCY010000249.1 GCA_937927195.1 uncultured Chitinophagales bacterium | reverse complement strand
TATTTTTCAAGTAAGTAAGACCCAACTTTGTGAGTCCAATTAGCTTTACAATTTGTTTTACATCTTTGATCTTTGTTCCTGCCAAATATAATTTTTTTAAATTTTCCAATTCGAGAAGAGGAGTAAAATCAGATATTGGATTTCCAGTTAAGATTGCTTCTTTTAAGCCCTTGAATTTGCTGATTGCTTTTAAAGACGAATCGGTTATTTCTTTTCTTATCAAGATCAAAGATCTGGTTTTTTCCACTGATGAGAATGATAATTTACCCCTAACTTGATTTTCTACAATTTCTTGCCAGTTTTCATCTAAAGAATTATACCAAACATTGAATTTTTTATCTGGACTATTTATAGGTGGCTTAGGTTTTCCTAATGGAAGGTTTAGTTGAGGAATGGCATCAAAGAAATATTTATTGTCTGTAAGGGTTTGATCGTTCGGGCCTACATAATACCAATTGGTGGAATCTTCGCTAGAAACGATTGAAAAATTATGTGACTTGACAACCTCTTTTATAAAATTGAAAAATTCTGTAATAGTATCCGCTAGTACAAATCTATCTTCTTCATCTCTTCCGAAGTTGATTACCTGCCAATATTGACCTTTCTTGCCAGGATCCAAATCAATGCCAATGTGGTTGCCACTAAAATCATGAGCAATGGGCAAATAGTACTTATTCGCATAATTTTCTTTAATGTGGTCTTCTGGTTCAGAACAAATATCTACATCTAAGCTCGATTCATCTTCTTCTGCAACTTGACTCCAGACTGTCCATTCGTTAAGCATTTCCTCTATGCTTAAAAATTGAAGACCAAAGAAAAAACCAATTTCACCAGATTCACCATTGAACTGTTTGTAGAGTTCCTTGAGTTCTTTTGGAAATTTTTTGCCAACTTTTTCTTCTGCCATTTTAATTTCACTGTCCTTTGCTGGAGGATTTAGCGAATTTAATAATTCTGGAAATCTTTCTTTTAAAAGCGTTTTTAATTTCGATACAATTTGATTCATCATAAATGCCCGTCTTTTTTTTTCTGTTCCTACTTTTTTCTGTTCCTATTTTTCTTTCAGCAAGGCCTCCAATTTTTCTTTTGAATAATCCATCCCATCAAGTTCTACCGCTTTTTTCAAAGCTTCAATTGCTTGCTCTTTCTGTTCAGTTGCAATATAAAAATCCCCGATCGAATCGTAAACATTGAAGCTTTTGGGATAATTTGTGATGTTCAATTTGAAAAACTTTTCTGATTTTTCAAATTCTTTTGATTCTAAAAATTGGTATCCCAAGTTGTTGACCAATTCTTCTGATGGTTTTATTTCATGGCCAAATTCTTGCGAAAGTTTTTTAGCATGATTTATAACTACATCGTAGATGTCATTATCAGCATTATCTAACTCGTGGTTTTCTATTCTAAGAGGATAGAAGTCAAAAATATAACGAAGACCATCATATTCTGAAATGAATGGTACAGATCCATGATCTTCATTTTTGTAAAATTTGCTTTGGTATCTAAAGGTCCCGGTGGCTTTTGATTTTAAATGATTGTCTAATTTTAAAATACTTCTTGTATGTTCTGAATCAAAAGTGGTATCATTTTTTATGGTTTCCAATTCTGTTCCTTCTTTCATATTATTGGCTATGGACATAAACAAGGCTTTCTTGTTAAACCTTTCATCCATTTCTGTATTTTGAAACTCCTTTAGCAATTTTTCATTGTCCCACCACATAGAAGGGTCAATAGATATATAGGAATTAAACAAGTGAGTATGATGGAGAAAAGTGTTTAATACCGTTAGCCCACCAAATGAGTGGCCAACCAACATTTTGTAGGGTTCTGTTGGATAATTTGAATCAATGAAAGGCATTAATTCTTTTTCAACAAAGGCCATGAATTTTGCGCCTCCTCCAGAAGAGGCTGCTCTATTTTCACTCACATAAGGATGACCCGGATCTCCTTTGCTAGGGGTTAAATCTCTATCTCTATTTGTGTTTATAATGCCCACAACCATCATTTTGGGACAGAAGTCATTACCATTTACAGAACTTAATTGTTGGATCATGCCAGAGACCGATAGAAAATGGCTGGCACCATCAAGAAGATAAACGACTGGGTAGGTTTTCTTTCCGAAAATATTCCCCGGTCCATCATCTGGCAGGTAAACCCATACTTTTCTTTCTTCCCCTAATATTTCGGACTCAATTGTCTCAATATTGCCAATGTTTAATTTAATATCTGATTGGGCATAAAGGCAGGATGTGAATGTACATAATAAAAGGATTAGGTTTAGTGTCTTCATTTATTTTTTATTTAATCAAACAAAATATTTTACAAATTTTAGCCAGTTTCACCCCAAAGGCATATCTTAAAATTCAAGGCTAAAGGCTAAAGGCTAAAGGCTAAAGGCTAACAGCTTATCACTTCTTGTCATTTACCCAAGTCGAATGCAGCAATTGTAACTTCCAACCATCTTTGGTTCTTATCGCGCTCGCACTTTCTAACCAATGGGCTTTTCCGCGGTCTTCACCTTCTACACTAAATTTAGCATAGTTTTGATAAGCGATCCAAGCCATATCTCCTTCGACTTTTATTTCAATAAAATCAAAAGAATTTTCTCGCAATGGCAACACAGCCTGCATTTTTGCTTTTTCACAATAATTGCCAATACTGTCATTGTTCCAAACCATCCCATTTTCTAACAAAAGGAAATCTTCAGTGTGAAATTTATCAATGCTTTCAGTTTTTAAATCGGACCATATTTCATCGAAACAATCAATGATGATTTGCTTTAAAGCATCCTTGTCTTGGTCAAGATCTGATTGTGCTGAAATGTTCAAACCAAGTGCAAGAAATAAAAGGCAATATATTGATTTCATAGCTAAAAAATTTCTTGAAAGATAATAAAAAAAATGGTACTGGTTCGGGAACCATATAGGCCGCTGCAAAAGAATTCCAACAATCAAAATTAGCCGTTCGGCAAATGAAGATCGGTTCGCCGATGCGATACCAATACCAAAGGCGAAGCCAAGGGTACCAACAGTAAATGCCGCAGGCAGAACGTACCAACAGCGCAGCGTACCAATTACTTCCCTTCCAATTTCTTCAATGCATCAATCCCGTATTGATTTTTAGGATTAATTTCAAGAGATTTTTTATAAAATTTTATCGAAAGCTCCTTGTCTCCTTTGATCATATAGGCTTCTCCTAAACTATCATAAACATTCCATGAATCAGGATATTCCTCCATATTCAATTTGAAAACAGCAATGGCATCCTCCAATTTGTTTTTACCCAGAAGTTCGTATCCAAAGTTGTTGAGGTTGTCCTCTACAATATTGTATTCACCGTCATTTTTGGCTTTTAGATTTTTATAGCTTGAAATTACCTCATCGATCCCTTTCGATTGATAGGTTTTGAACAAAAATGGAGCAATGCTTTTTTGACACTCTTCTACCAAATCAATGTCGTAGGCCCATTTTGCCCATTTACAAAAAGCTTGTTGATAGACGAGGTTGCCATTGCCACTATTGGTGAACATAACAAAAGCATTTTTGCTTTCTTGCTCTATATAAAATATGGCCTTCCATCCTGAATTTGATCCCCCGTGACCATTGATGATTATTTCACTAAAAGGAATGGCATAAACAATGTATCCCAATCCATATTTCTGTTGACTGGCAGGAACTGCTTGATTCATTGATTCAATTGTGCTCTTTTTTAAAACTTTTTGTTTGGAATTGGAATTGTAAAGGCTGTAATAGGAAAATTTTACGAAATCTTCAATGCTTGTTTGCAAACCAGCAGCAGCTTGAGCGGTAAATAACTCATAAGGTATAACTTCGCCAAGTCTATTGTGTTCCTTTGAAGCCTTTTGCATCATTTCATCATCAATCCTATAGCTGCTGTTGTACATGCCAAGGGGATTGAGAATTTCTGCTTGCATATAATCTTCAAATTTCTCGCCAGTAACTTCTTCTATGATCAATTGTAAAACCGTATAACCTCCTCCAGAATATTGATATTCTGTATTGGGATCGTTTACAATTTTTACAGCGCCTGGACCATTGTTTCTGCCATTCAAAGATTCTTCAATTGTTGAAAGACGATCATCTGGAGTCCATCCAGGATAACCATGAAGCGAAAGCCCAGCGGTATGAGACAATAAGCCCCGAATCGTTATTTTTTTTGAATCAAATTCTGACTCTGGAAATTTCCATCTTGTCAAATATTGTTCAGCTGGAACATCCAATTCCAATTTGCCTTCTTCTACCAATTTCATGACTCCCCAGGCTGTTACAGTTTTTGAAATGGAAGCAACATTGAAACCTGTTTGCAAATTTACTTTGGTTTCTTTTTCTAAGTCGGAGAAGCCATAAGCTTTTTGTAAAACCAATTCACCTTCATCGATGACAGCAAACACAGCTCCGGGCACGATGAATTCATCCAACCATTGCGGGATGGCCTCGTCCATTTCTGCTACAAAATCTTTTTTGTCTGCTCTTTGTATTAATTGAGCAGTACAGGAAATAGAAATGTATCCGAGAAAGATGAAAAAGATGAAAAATCTTTGGGATGAAAATTTCGGCATTTGAATGATATATATAGGTTAATAAGATTTAAAGTAAGTTCAATATACCGAAAAATAGGAAATCTTGACATTAATTAACGCTTTTGAATGTTTTGAGAGGCAATCTTTTTTGTTTGATTCACCTTTGAAATAGTATATTTGTTTGGCAATTTCGTTTTAGCAAAATTGTTCGAATTGCGAATGCTTTTTTATTATAGATATCTCTAAAATCAACCATATAGAATGTTTAATTTTTTCAAAAGTAAAAAGGAAGGAGAGGAAGTTATAACTCCTTTAATGGTTCATGTAAATGGTCAGTTTGACCTTAGCGCACTCCATTCTCAGCTAAAAGATCATTTTAAAGATCAAGAATCGAGTATTGAATCAGAGCAGGACGATTGTTGTTTGAAATTGAAAACCAATGTCATCAAAGATGATAAGCAGGAGTCTTTTATCGCTTATGAAATTTCAGAGCAAGGAGCGTCTTTGGAAATTAAATGTCAAAAATTCTCTAAGGATTTGGCAACCGAGGAAGAAACTTGGAAGGAGGTAGATCTGTACCGAAGAAAGAATGAAATTGTAGGGTTGATTTTGGAGCATTCCAATGAACTTTTGGACGATGGTTTTTTTCTGAAGCATCAGAAGAGTAAAATGGATTTCGTTTCAGCTATCAAAGCCTTGGAATGTAATTTTATTCTAAAGCAATTAAAGGAAAATGAAATTGTACTGAGTTGCCTAGGCATTAGTAATTTGAAGAGTGAGCTGTTTGAGGTGGATAAAGAAAAAAGTTATTATTTCATTCTCAGTTCTGAAAGGAATTTGATACTAGGGACTGATGGTAAAAATTTCACACTAGACGACATTACCGGCAAGGATTTGGAATACAAAGAAAAGTTTGGGAAGAATGGCTTGAGCAATCAAAACTTTTCTTTTTCGACGGAATTGCTAAATGATTATTTGTTCACCAAACAAAAGGCTTTGTTCAACAAGGGCCCTGAAAGAAGAATTGAAAGTTTTGGCGATGTTTTATTCTCCAAATACAATGCAAAGGAAGAGCATTTTAATTTTATCGATAAAATTTATTCTTACAAAACCTCTTCGACTGATGAGCTAAGGCGAAAGTTGAAGTCTTACTTAATGGATCATTTCACAAACTTGAAATGTGCCAAAGAATTTGATGCAGACGATGAATTTATGCATCTATTGTTTAATAACTCGGACTTTGGTGAACAACTTTGTGAGTTAATGGATGATTGGAAAATTTCAGCTGAAGAGCAATACTTTTTTTTAGTGTTTCTTCTGGAGAGCAATGATAATTTTAAGTTGAAAAATGTTGATGCATTTTATGAAAGGGCGATTGCTGGGGTTGCAAATCAAAAGAAGCCACCACAAAATATAGAAGCGGCTCGCTTGAAACATTTGCAATACTTGAAAGAAACCAAACAATTTGAGAAGGCCATATCATTGTATGAAATGACCTTGGAAAACTTGGAGGATGATAGTATTTTGGAATTGATTTCGGATACCAAAACCAATGTCTTAAATGGGGAAGATTGTCATCCATTGCGCATTCAACTTTTAGAAGATTTATCTGAAATAAAGACTGGATTAAAGGAAGCCGATTCAAAAGAATTATTGGAATTGGCTCGTTTGCAGCCATTGGTTTTAAGAAGACTTTCTGATTTGTTAGCAGACAAAAGTACCAATATTACAGATCAAAAGAATGCCAGTGAGATTTTATCTGTTTTAATGGCTGGCTTTTTAGAAAGTGCTGAATCTAAGCCTGAAATATCATTGGACGAAAAAAGTTTTGATAAAAGTGAACTCTACGAACGCGTGGTACCAGAGTGTTTCAAAGAAGCTGAGAGTTGGATGGATTCTTTCACGAAGTTAATCGCTAAAGCAGATCCACCTGATTACAATCTTGTTACAAAATTTTCTGAAAAGTTAACTGCCGATAAATTTCCAGAAGCTTTTGAGGTATTGCAAGAATTAAGTCGACAGATGCAATTAAAGGAGGTTGAGTGCTATATTGGAAATGGTGAGTTTTCGAAAGGTATAATAGGAATTGAAGGTAAACCAGATTTTCTAATAATAGGTGTTGATCATTTGAATCCTGATAGCCAATTTTATTTTACAAGGAATGAAATGAAGTTCAGTATGGCAATAGAATTAACTCATATTTTGTTTGAGCATACTAAAATTACCTCGAAAGATGTTTGGAGAGGCGCGAAAAGCAAAGGAAAAGATTTTGCTGGTGTTTTATTGGTTGCTCTGCCAATTCTTGGAACAGTTGGAAGTCTCGCAGGCCGATTCTTCAATATAAGTCGTTTTGGAAAATTATTGTCTGGCTTAGATTTGTTCGGGAAAGTCATAGACAAAGGACAAACTGCTGCCGAATACGGTGGTAAGTTAAGTGATAAATTCATTAAAGAACAAAAGGAAAGCGAGATGCTGGCTACCTCGAGGCTGATGGAGATTTCAGCAGATAGGGTAGGTTTGTTAATGACCAATGATTTGCGAAGTAGCATCAATGTATTGCTTAAAACGAACGATGACTTTCTAGCAAACAAAGACAGCATCCAAGAAAAAGGGCTGCATGATTATTTGATGGAACAAAATGAAAAAGGAGAATTTATACGTCAGGAGTTAATCATTAGAATCAAAACGCTTTGTAGTTTTTATCTACATGGAATGGAGGCTTCGGCTTAACAACCACAAAAGCCTAGCATGATGATTTTAACTTGATACAATAGATCAATTTCTTTTTGAAATTCGGGATCACCAATGCTTTTGCCCAATGATTGAAGTTTTTCCTTGAGAAAAATCTTTTCATCTGTTGTTAGATTATTGGCAATGCCATAAAAGTTAACTTCACACATTTCGATGTTATCTAAGCTGAAATACCTTTCAATGTCATAATCTGCCAACCAATGATTGTCCGTTTCATTTATACCACTGCTGTGAATCAGGCCATAATTGCTTCCTTTGTAAACCATGTTGATTTCATAGTTCCCAATCATTGCTAGCAAATTAACATTGGCTGTGTCTTTCAATAAAAACAAAGAATCACCTGAAGAACCTTTGCATTTTGAAATGTCGACTATTTCTAAAGTTTCATAGAAGACGGTGTACTCATCTTTAAGATATTGATCAATTATGTCAGAAATTTCACAAAGATATTCAAAGTTTGGCGGTTCACTTTCGTAAGAATAATAACACTGATTGTCTCCGTTTAACATTCCCCTGCTTTCGAATTGAAAGTAATACATTTGATCCTCGAATATTAACTCAACCACATCACTGTAGGGAGCATCAGCCAATAAGTTTAAACTATTAAAACAGACAAGGAATAATATAAACGAAATTGATTTAGCCATTTTGAGTGAAATGTTTGTTGAAATATTAATTGTAAAAGCTTTGTACTTGCCATTGTATTTTTAGAAAATGCAAAGCATCGATTTTGAGTACTAGACAAATCATTGCTTTCCTTTGGTGTTATCACCAAAGGACTAGGTGAACTTTTATGAAACGAAGCAAAAATGCTTAATTTATGGGGCATAATTAATTAAAAATGTCTTTTGGTCATAAGATAATAGCCGTCAGGTTAAAATACAATGTTCATCAAAACAATATTCTTGACAAGGTTATTGTATCTCACTACTTGTTACAAACCACCCTTAACACCGAACCATCTGTCATCTTGGGCTTGACCCTAGCCGGGCTGGCGCACCACCGGGCTGGCGTACCACCGGGCTGGCGTTCCAGTCACGTGAACCACCTGTTACAATACATCTGCTAAACAAATCCCTTTAATGGTACAAATTTGATGGTAAAATTAAAAAGTGTTTATACCCTCACGGCTATGCACATAAGACCAAAATAAAGCTATTTTTTGATTTGAGAAAATGTCGAGTACTCAATATCCAGTGTTTAATATTAAACAGTAAAAGTAATTAGTTATTGTTTTGGCCAGCCCGATCATTTTTCTTTGCTAACAATTTCATACTCTAACAATATACCTTCTTCCAAATGTTCTTCTCTGAGCAAAATAAAGCCATTGGATTCCAAAATGTTTTTCAACTCTTTTTCGGTTAACTTTAATTTGCAACCTGATTCACTTTTCAGTCCTTCGTACAAAAGTAACTTTCCGTTTGGCTTCATACTTTTTTTGATAGAAGTCAACATTTCCTCCATTTTTGAAAAATGGTGCAAGCTGTTTTCAATGATTATTTTATCTACCTTTTCAGTGAGCTTACAAGATTTTTTCTTGCCTTGAATTGGATTGACTTTATTGTTTGGAAGTCCAAAAGACTTCCTGCTTTTCTTTGCCTCTATGTATTTAACAAAGTTTTTTGAAAGTTCATTTATATATAAGGTAATATCGCTGTCTATCATGGAAATGTATTGGGCAAACATTCCTCTACCTGCACCTATTTCTGCAATGATTTCTCCTGCTTTTAATTCATAAAAATTTAATCTTTCGAATGTCAAAAGTTTCATTGAGAAAGGCTCACCGAATTCAATGATAGAGTTGCAAATAAGATCTACCAAATCTGAATTTTCAGCGAGAATTTCAATGTCCCTTTCCCGCATTAGGTCTGGTAATTTTGAATTAGGGCGAAGGATGCTTGCTTTTTTTTGAAAGCGTTCTAAAGAGTTGCCATGAATATTACAAGCAATATGAACATTAAAAAAAAGGTCAAGGCAGTCAGCTGTATCTGGTTCAAATATTAACCAACGTCTGATAACAGATTGGAGTTCTGCAACAGAACTTGAATCTTCTAATAATTCAAGCCTCAATTTATTAAAGTTTTCTGTAATGTCGCTTTGCCATTTAGGGAGGATGTCTTGGGCTGAAATGCCTAGGCTCATAGAGCAAAGGAGTATGGTAAAAAGGGCTTTCATTTAATCAAAGATACTGAAATCTTTTTTATAGATTAAAATCTCTAAATATAAATAAAAGGGAGTTTGCTTTGTGGATTTCAAACCTTCATACTATCGTAAATTAACACAAAGAATCACAAAATTATTTTGTGGACGAGCCAATCCATTTTTGATGGATGTATTGTAACTTTCTCAATAGGAACCCGGCAACAAAAAGAGCAAACAATAAATAATATCTTTCCCTATTCATTGCACTGTTGAAATAGGAGTTGAAGAATATAAACCAAATCCAATAGGAGCCAACAAGGTGTAATCCTCTCCAGTTTTTGGAACTTAGTTTTGCTTTAAAAGAGGGGAAGGTTGTTATGGCCATCGCATACAGAAATAGATAAGCTATAAAACCTCCTGTCAATGAAGTTTTATCAGCAAGTGTGAATACTGGATGGATTTGTTGTTGGAGTAGGATTAAGAATGCTAAATGAAAGGTATGTGAAACGGCAAATGCCAAACCAAGCTTGGGTCTTGATGCTACTAACGATTTGCTTATCCTTGATTTGGTAAAATAATGAATCGACGATGCACTAAAGGCAGCAAGGAATAGAATGCCACTTATTTTGGCAGTCCATCGAATGATCAATCGAACAGAATCTTCTTGGACACCTTGTGTAAATAGCAAAGTTGCAATGATTCCAAATCCGAAAAGAATCATAGCGGAAGTAAATTTTAAATAAGCAGCATTGCTTCTATCTCCTGATGTCATAGATGTCTTTCTCCTCATACATTTTAGCCACTTGTTCTTTTGAAATGCCAAATGGACTTTCTGTATAATTTTCTGGTTTGTCTATTTTTGAAATTTTGGTTCTTTTGCTGATTTCGTAATTGTTTTGGACAACAAAAACACTGTCCTTGCTGACTTCTATTACTTTTAATGTTGAATAATTTCCTGGACTAACTACTACATGATAACGATCTCCAGACAAAGGTTCAGCCAAATATTTCTGTTCGTCAGCCTTGTCTTGTTTGCTCAGTATTGAACCCCATATCAACAGTCCAGCGATAACTCCTAGCCCTGCAAATTGCCAAATAGGGCCACTCGCATCACTTTTTATTTTGCCATATTCTTTCTCCATTTCTTCACTGAACTGCTTGGGTTCAAATGCCTTTTTGCAATGCTGGCATTCAGCAACTCCTTTCTTTTTCATCGGGAATATAGGAATCCAAAAGATATGTGCATGACTTCTGTAAAGGTGTAATTGCATTTGTCCTTTGGTTTCACAATGAGGACAAATGCAATTTGGTAAAACTTCATTGGTAAGGTTCGCTTTACCGCTTCCAAATATGACCATTTATTGTATTTTATTTAGGGCTAATTAATAGGATTCATTTTCCGTTCTTTAATTTAATAAAAATATAATGTTAATCAAAGACAAATGATATAAAACATATGGTTCCAAAAAATGTTTGATGCTACTATATCAGCAATTGGTTTGTATTTTATTTGGTAGAACATTGAAAGTCAATAAGAAAGAAAGTGTAAAGCCAACATTTCATTTTGTCAAAGTTTTATTTCCTTCTTATCACCATGTTGTTTGCCTGAACCCAAAGTTACCAATTAGACAAAATGCCTTTAAATAGCTATTCTTGTAAAATTTTAATTGCCCTCCATCCAATAGTCTTTTGTCATTGAATAAATGGTCATGTCGATGTAGTTTCCATGCAAAAACTCACTTTGTCTTCGAACGCATTCTTCTAAAAAATCGAGTCTTTCTGGTACAGCTCGACTCGGGAGGTTCTCGGCGGCACAATGAATGCCTATTCTATTGAAATCCATTTCACGAAAACCATAATCAATAAATGCTTTACAAGAATTGGTGATGATGCCATTTCCTTGGAAATCTTTTCCGAGCCAATAACCAATTTTAGAGTCCTTGATTTGTGAATTTACATCGGTCTTTATCTCATTGAATCCTATTTGGCCAACCAACTGGTCATTGTGAAATATGCTCATTCCAAGGAATTTGTTTTCTTTCATTTGTTTTTCTGAGAAATCAATGTAGGCCAAGGTGTTCTCAACCGTTTTGGTTTCATCCACCCAAGCGAGGTATTCACGAAGGTATTCACGATCTTTGTCTACCAATTGGAAGATGGCTGCTGCATGACTTTTGTCTAGCCGAATGAGCGCTGTATTTTCGTTGACTATAATTTTCATTGGAATCTTTCTTGGGTATAAAATTTGTTTCTTATTTTAAAAGTCATTTCATTAATGAGGTCAAATGAGGGGCTTTCTTGTAGTTTAGAGCTTTTAAAAGCGTCTTCCATTTGCCTTTGTCGCTCATCCGCCATGATCATTAAGTCATCATATTCATGCTGACCGCTTTTGATTCCTAACAAAAAATCACGATTTTGTCTTTTGACATTTACTTTGTTTTGAGCAGCAATTTCTATGGCCATTTCTAGTAATCGAAAAGTGTGCATCATGTTTTTTGCATCATAATTTTTGCCATGACTTTCTGTGCTTTTGTAACGGACTTCATTTCTGTTTTTTACCCAGTCCCAATAGGATTTGTATTCTTTACAATAAGCGGAGTAACCGTCTTTATTGAAATAGAGTAGGGAGGCCATTTTACTTCCTTTTGGAATAGAACTGAGACTCACAGTATTGGAGTCTGGTTTCTTTGCAATTCCTGCAAAACCCAAATCTTTCCCATGAAACAAACCAAATACATTCTGCATGTTGGGAACATTGACCAATCCACAATGTTCTTGTGACCAATTGTTTCGCTTTAAAAATTGCAATAAGGGTATAGAACCTTGGTCAAAGTTTACATAACAAAATGATAAAATGCCTTTTCTCTCTTTCTCCATCGGATTGACAATCTTTTTATTCAATCCTCTGGCTTTTTTTATTTGTGAAATGGCAAATCTGCCAAAAGTGTTTTTACATAGTTTGGATAAAATTAATTCGGAATTTATTTCTGAAAGATATTCGTGTTTGTAAATTACCGCCTCTTTGGGACTGTTCAATAATTCAAGGATGTTAGGATTGTTTAAATACAATAATTCCATAAACCGATTGAACTCGTAGAAAACAATATCATTGCTTTCATTGCTCACTTGTTTGGTGTAATTAAGTCCATAATACTCGTGTTTAGGCAGCAAGAAAACCCCTTTGATATCAGTATCAGAACTTGGGGTGTCTAAGCCATATGCCTTGCTTCCACTGATGCATTCCAATAGGATCAAATTATTTTTTCTAAGGTATTCAATATCCATGATTGGCTATTCTTTCAGGCTTTTAATAAACAAGGTGTCCAACAGATTCATATCGCCCTTTCCGCCTAGAAGGGTGTTCTTGATTTCATTTGCTTGTGAAATAGAATCTGAAATAAAATCGAAAATTGCTTCCTCTCCAGTATGAAAATATGTCTCACTGACATCGGCTTTTAATTTTATCAAGCGCTCTATTTTCGATACAAGACCTTCTGAAATATTTATGCCATTCAAGACTTTGTGAAACTCGATGGGTGGCATTTCATCTTGTTCCATTACCCATCTACAAACACTAGCAGTTCTCAAGGCATAGAATAATTTTTTCAATTTGTATGTTGGCTCTGCCTTTGCTTCAGAGAAGCAACTTTTCGCCATACTTAAATAATGATGCATCGTGGCAATCTTTGAATAAAAATGCTTTGCAGTTTCCAGTATTTCCTGGTGAAAATCAGGATCAGATTTGTAGATGATTGGTGATTGAATTCGCTCTATCATTGCTGCATTAGATTTGGCTAATAACCTCAATGATTTCCGTAAATCCCAAGCAGCGATGTCAATTTCATTGTCATCAAACATTAGGTTTATGCTGTCCTTTCCCTCTGATAATCTTAAATACCAATCTCGCTTATGAATATAGATCAATCGCACATCATAATCGCTGTCTGGCGATGGAAATCCCCAGGCCCTTGAACCAGTTTCACAAGCGAGAAGAATTTTTATAGCTCGCTCTGATTCCAATTCTTCTAAATAATTTATTATTTTATTTTGCATTTGATTTGTAGCCTCTATTTAATTGCCTTGATCTTTAGTTATTGTATCACTTAAATTTTTGCTTTTCTTCATCTCGTCTCAATTTCGTCAATCTTCTTATTTCTTTTACATTTGGGTTAATGGAAGCAATGGAAATCTCTTTGTCTCCATATCCGGCATAAAATAGATAAGTGCTGTTTAAGCCAATTATTCTGACTTCTTTGGTTTCAGAATTACTAAAGTCAATTTCATGTGTCATCCTCAGTTCATTGTTTTGAAGCTGCCTTTTCAAAACTCCGCCATTTCCAACTCCCATGCCTACAAACATGGAAAAAACAACAAGCATCAAGAGTATATAAATTCCTCCTTCATCTGGTTTGGCATATTTTTCATCCATTTTTTCAATGTTGGTCGTTTTTTTGTACCATTCTTTTTCTCTGTATTTTAAGTGTAATTTTGGTGCAATCTTTACAAAATAAAAATAGCAAGCGGCTGTGAACACTAGAACAATTAAGAGGGTCCTGTAATCCTTTGTTAGATAATTTATCGGAGACAACATAACATCCCAAACAGTAGAATAATTAAGAATGTCCACACCGATTTGTTTGTAGCGAATTACATCTCCAATTATTCCCACAACTATTAGGTACAAATATCCAAGAGATAAAATTTCTTGAATTTTCAATTTTCTTATTTTAAATTCTTCGATGATTTAGTTTGATTTAGAGTTTACAAATAATTTGGTGTCATCACCGCTTACTTTTGTTTTGTCACTGCTTAATTTGGTGTTGTCACCGCTTCCTTTTGGTGTTATCACCAAAAGCTGAGTTAACTGTTTTAAAGCTATATCTTTTGGTGTCATCACTGCTTAATTTGGTGTTATCCCCGCTTCCTATTGGTGTCATCACCGCTTAATTTTGGTGATATTACCGCTTCCTTTTGGTGTTATCACCAAAAGCTGAGTTAACTGTTTTTAAAGCCATATCTTTTGGTGTCATCACTTTTTGGTGTCATCACCGCTTAATTTTGGTGCTATTACCGCTTCCTTTTGGTGTTATCACCAAAAGCTGAGTTAACTGTTTTTAAAGCCATATCTTT
>CALBCY010000248.1 GCA_937927195.1 uncultured Chitinophagales bacterium | reverse complement strand
CTAACAGGCAAAAGCGTCCGAAGGACGATAAAGCCGTACCAATAATAATGGCGGAGCCAAATGTACCGACAGGCAAAAGCGTCAGAAGGACGATAAAGCCGTACCAAAATAATGGCGGAGCCAAATGTACCAACAGGCAAAAGCGTCCGAAGGACGATCAAGCCGTACCAATAATAATGGCGGAGCCAAATGTACCAACAGCGAAGCGTACCAACAGCGCAGCGTACCAAAGTTACAAATCCGTCAAGAAACGATCTCTGTTCTTTTTGAGCTTGTCTTTGATTTCGAACTTTTCATAGAGTTTGTTTTCTTCGAAGAAGTTGCGCACTTCAAGGAAGTTTTTCACACAATAATAATTCAATTGCGTTCTGGATTCTATGGGTTCGATCCACTTTTGTACTTTCCGATTGGAATTTTTGTGGACCAATTCAATGACTTGATTTTTGTCTTTGTTAAACCATGTATTGTAAATAGTGGTATCAATTAGATAATCGTTTGCTTGATCTTGATTGATCAGCTCAGACTCTACTTGTTTCATTTTTATGCGAGGTTCTTTGTATTTTTCGGTGAGGTACTTTTGAAGCACATCAAACTTGGTTTTGGCATTGTTTCTTGATTCGAGTGAAATCAAAAATAATTTGTCTTTGACAAATATTTCATTGAAATCAAAACTGAAACGGCCTTCCTCCAATTCCTGATAATAGATTATCCTTTCTGGATTCGAAATAGTATCTCTTTGAAGTCGCTCTTTTTTTATCAAATGCGCTACCCATCGATCGAACAATTCGGGTTCCCAAGCAAAATGAAAGGCCAATAAGGAACTACTGCAATTTTTAGAAGGATTTTCAGTTTTCTTTATCAGCTCGTAAAAGGCATCTTTGTAAGCTTCTTCACTTCGAAGACTGGTATCAGAGGACGGCTCAAGCAGCAAGGCGACGATTGCCATTGCCAGTATAATTAAGAGTGTATTTGGGCCGTTTAATTCGAAATTCATGGGTATTTTTCACTGATTTTTCGTCAGTACATATTGCTCTAGGTAGTTATATGCAATATTTAAGCCAATTTTTTCTTGGATTGTGGAAATGAACACTAAGACACGGAGGCACGAAGCTAAGCGAATTGGGTCCGTGATCTGAAGGTGATTAATTTTCTATTTTGTTGCGGAGATAAAAAGAAATGGAAACATAGGATTCTCTTTCGGTGAGTCCATCCTGATTATTGGAGGGATTTATTTCATCATTATTCACAGTGGTAAAAAAACAAAGTTCGATTCTGAAAATGAACGAAGGGCTTGGGGAGTTCAGACTGGTAAAGAGAAATGGGTTTACGTAGGAATTGCGCTTATTTTGTTAGGGGTGTTTAGAATTGCCTCCTATTTTCTATAGGAAGCATAAACTAGATTTCAGCCTTACTGCATTGATGTAGAAAAGAAGCCTACAACATCTTTTGTTTGGTATTTTGTTTGGTATTTTGTTCATTCAATTGGCCTATTCAAAACCTCCCAAATCAAATCTTTTAATTGCGGGATGCCCGATCCAACAACGGATGAGATAAATATTACTGGCAAGTCTTTTGGTATTTCTTCTGAGATCAATTCCTTCAATTCCTCGTCGATTAGGTCAGATTTACTGATGGCCAAAATTCTGTCTTTTTGCATCAATTCAGGATTGAACTGTTTGCATTCGTTTAATAAAATTTCATACTCTTTTTCAATGTTATCTGAATCAGCAGGAATCATGAACAACAAAACAGAATTACGTTCGATGTGCCTTAAGAATCGATGGCCCAATCCTTTCCCTAAATGGGCATTCTCTATAATTCCAGGAATGTCTGCCATTACAAAGGACTTGTCATCACGATAGGATACAATACCAAGGTTTGGTGTAAGGGTTGTAAATGCATAAGCCGCAATCTTTGGTTTCGCAGCAGAAATACTTGCCAATAAAGTTGACTTTCCTGCATTTGGGAAACCGACCAATCCGACATCAGCGAGCACTTTTAATTCTAGAATCTTCCAGTCTTCTTTGCCTTCCTGTCCTGGCTGAGCATATTTAGGTGTACGATTCGTCGACGATTTGAAATGAACATTTCCACGACCGCCCATTCCACCTCTTACAAAAATAATTTCATCGCCATGTTCCAAAATTTCCTGCTCCACCAAGCCTGTTTCAAAGTCTTTGGCTACGGTTCCTAAAGGCACGTCAAGAATAACGTCTTTTCCGTCCTTCCCAGATTTTTGATTGCCACTACCATCCCCACCATGTTCAGCTTTGATGTGCTTGCGAAATTTCAAGTGAAGTAAAGTCCAGTAATTTCTATTGCCTCTTAAAATAATATGACCTCCGCGACCACCATCGCCACCATCCGGGCCACCAAAAGCATCGTATTTTTCTCGACGCATGTGCGTCGATCCACGACCACCATTTCCCGAAGCCAAATATATTTTAACGTAATCAACAAAATTTCCCTTTTCCATACTAATAAGTTTAAGCCGAAGCTGAAGTTGAAAGTCCAAGTATACAAAACTTCGCTCTGGTTACTAAGGCTTCATGGCCTTGTGTCTGTTCATTTGCACCTAAAAAAAAAGGACGCAGCCTATAAGCCCGTCCCATTTTTAATGTATTTTTATCTCCTGCTTACGAAGAAGCAATCAAATCTATCTGAGAACACAGATTTTCTGTTATTTTATCCATTTCACCCTCCCCTTGAATATCTGCCAATTTATATTGATCGGCATAATAATCAGCTACGATGCTGGTAGATTCTCGGTAAACTTTCATTCTGTTTCTAATAACCTCTTCCGTATCATCTAAGCGGCCTTGATCTTTGGCTCTTTTCAAAAGTCTGCCAACAATCTCATCTTCAGAAACATGCAAGGACAAAAGCTTATCAATTTGAAGGCCTTTTTTAGACAACAATTCATCTAAAGCCTTGGCTTGTGCGGTTGTTCTAGGAAAACCATCGAAAATAAAGCCTTCTACACTAGCTGCATTGTTATCCAAAGCATTGCTTATCATACCAATTACGACCTCATCTGGAACCAAATCACCTGCATCCATTTTTTTCTTCGCCTCAATTCCCAACTCAGTTTGAGCGGCAACCTCTCCTCTCAATAGATCACCTGTTGATAAATGCTTTAAATTATATTTTTCCACCAATCTGCTGGCTTGGGTCCCTTTTCCACTACCGGGAGGACCAAATAATATCAAGTTTAACATTGGATTTTTATCTTAAATAAATCAATTAAAGGGCAAAATTAACGAATTGTTTAAGAACCTCCTTAAAAATAGGGATTCAATTTAGTTTTACTGGGCTGAAATCACGTATTTATGGCTTAGAACTCTATTGTATCAGGAATTTTTCGCTAAAATAGGTCCTTTCTTCATTCTGAATTTCAAGCAAATACAAACCAGATGGGTAATCACCGGCATTTATTCGGTAATTTTTTTGTTCTGCATGAAATATTTCCTGTTTCATCAATTTTCCCGAAGAATCGTAAATATTCAGCGTACTTCCATCCAAAATCAAGATTTCTAACAAACTACTCGTGTGAAATGGATTGGGTGAAATTTTACCTTTTCTCAAGATAGATTCTATGTCCCCAATTCCCGGAAGCACACATTCCTCTATTTGGATGCTTGTTTTCAGTGTATCTGAATTGAATGCACCGCTGACGATCAACTCGACCTCAAATGTTCCTGCCTCAGAATAGGTATAAACAGGACTTTCATCGAAACTTTCATTGCCATCTCCAAATGCCCATTGGAAATCTTCAGCAAATGGAGATTCATTGTAAAATTCAACCACAAAACAACTGTCATTGTAGCTAAAGGCAGCTTCTGCAAAATCGCAAGCAATGTTGATTTCATAAGAAACAGTATCACTCATCAGATTGTTGGATGAAATGAGCTGAACAGTATAAGTGCCAATTTCATCAAAAGTATGCATCGGATTTGCCTCGCTTGATACCGAGCCATCTCCAAAACTCCATTCAAAGAATAGACTGTTGGAAGAGTTATTGCTAAATTGAGTTTGAAAACAATTGCTTTCAAAGGAAAAATCAGACAAGGCTTGGTTGGGATTTATACCTATGTTGTAATACTTTGTATGGGAATAGTTTTCATTGCTTGCTGTTAATGAAATGGTATAAGAACCAGTTTCAAAAGTATAGCTTGGATCCACGTCTATCAATTGATCGCCAGTTCCAAATTCCCATAAATAGGAATCGGCATTGAGCGATAAATTTTCAAATTGAAATTGTCCGGGTGAAATTTCATTCATAATAAAATCAGCTTTGGGATAAGAATTGATTTCATTGTTGCCACTCAACTCAATAATTTTATCCGAGCCAAATGAATCTGGATCTCCGTATTGATCGTTGTTTGAGCTGGTAATAAAAATTCGACCATCGGGAGCCACACAAAGATCTCTCATTCGACCATATTCCTCATCCAACCATTTTTGAGATTCACCATCCAAAATAGAAGTTCCAGCATCATTGAGATTCATCACTTTGAAATGCTGTTCTTTTAAAACGGCCATTAGAATGGAATTTCTCCACTCAGGTATGGCAGGATGGTCATAGTAATCTATTCCACAAACTGCAATGGTAGGCGTCCAATTTACCAAAGGCTCTACTACAGCATTTTCATCACAAAATCCCTGTTCAAATGCTTGGTTGCAAAAGCCTAAAACTTCGGGCCAACCATAATTTCTTCCAACTTCTATTGTATTCAATTCATCATCGCTGTTGGGTCCGTGTTCTGAACTGTATAAAATTCCATTGTCTGCCAAAACCAGACCCTGAGCATTTCGATGACCAACCGAGTAAACTGGATTGTCAGCCCCATAAGGATTGTCTGCAGGAATGCTTCCATCTAAATTTAATCGCAAAAATTTACCATTGTAGTTTCCCAAATCTTGAGAAGTTTCTACATTTCCGCTGTCACCAGTAGACATTATTATTTTCAGATCAGGTGTAATGATGATTCTTGATCCATTGTGAACAATGGATGCATCAATTTCATCAAACAGAACCATTGCCTCCTCCAAACTTTGATTCATTTCATCGTAAGTCAAACGGACCAATTTCTCTTTCAAGTCACCATTGTCCAAAAAAGAATAGACGATGTAGACGAAAGGATTGTCAGAAAAATCGGGATGCAAAGCCATGCCCAACAATCCAGATTCTACATTTTCTTCACAATCTTCCAATTCCAATAAGACTGTCTTACTGCCATCTTCTGGATTTATTCTACTAATCACACCACGTTTTTCTGTAATCCATAGATGATCATCAGGACCATAAATCACATCCCAGGGAACCATTAAATTCTCTGCGACGGTGTTGACATCAATGGTGGTGTTGGTGAGTTCAATAACAGTATCCTGTGCTTGAATATTGAAATTTAACAAGGTTAGCGTAAAAAGGAAAATGTAGAATAGAGATTTCATGAACAGTTGGTTTTGGATTTTGGGGCTTACACTCAAGTGCGCCTTTTGGCTTTGTTCCCTTGGATCGTTTTATTTAATTTTTATTTATAATCTGTAAAACTTAAGAGTTCGCTTTCTCTATTGGAACATCAGCATGGGACTCTTTGGACTTCACTCAATGAACGACAACCTGATTTTATACAGATGGCTTTTATTGATCTGAATCAAAATGAAAATCCTTTATTGTTAAAACGTAGGCCTTCCAATCGCAAGCCAAAACAAATGCGGTTTAACGGATCAATGTAACACTTCCAGTTACAGTTTCGACTTCCATGTTTTTGTAAATAACCTCAGCAAAAAAGACATAGACACCAATGCCTTGGGGCTCTCTTTTAAAAGTACCATCCCAGCCGTCATTTACGTCAATTGCATTAAAGACCATTTGTCCCCAACGATTGAACACTTTGAACTCTACAGATTCTACGCCTTCTATGTTTCTTATTCTAAGTAAATCATTGATCCCATCATTGTTTGGACTAAAGGCTGTCGGAACAACAACTTTTCCCAAACAGTTTTCCACTGTCACAGTTGTGCTTTGCCCCTCGCCTACACAAAGCGTGCTGTCATTTGGTGCATAGGTAAAAACATATTCACCAGCTTCGAAGCCTGTGAAATCAATTACTGAATTACTAACGGAATTGCTATCCGTATCAAAAACCAAGTTCATTCCATTGTTGTCCATCCAAAAATTATCTCCTTCGTCTTCCAAAATTAATTCGGCAAAATCAATGCTTGATGGATCTCCACCATCGTTGCAAGCCAATACTTCTGAAGTAACTGAAACATTGGGACCATCTATCAATTCAATGCTGACAGTTGCTGTTTCTATTGGGCAATCCTGCACAATGACCATGTATTCAAATTCATAAACCTGAGGAAGCTGTCCACTTGTGTTAAATATTCCAGTCTCATCATCGAAAGCCTGAACTGCTGATGGAACTGCCGATGTTTCTAACCACGTACCTGTGCTGTCTTCTCCTTCTAAAAGGTCGAATAGATTGATAACAGATCCGTCATTACAAAGTTTTGCAGGGGTGGCCGTTCCAGCGGATTCACAATCAGGAATGTCTATCGGGCAAGTTACCATGATCGAGTTTTGATAAGTGCCCACTGCTGGTGCCCCATTCACGTAAATATTGTAGAATAGTTCAAAACCAGCATCTCCTTCGTTCAAGCCTGGTGGGGCGATGTTCGTGAAATTCGTTCCATCCGTCGAATACTCAATTACGATGTCTTGTAAGGAAGCACAATTGTATGAAATTTCAGTATCACAAAAGTCTGGCAAAACAATATTGTCTTCCTCTATATTTGGAAATACTGTAACACTTAAGGTTCCACCATTCATAGAAAATGCAGGATCATTGATACAACCAATTTCTAAATTCCAGGTTTGATTGACTGGGCTACATCCATCACCATCATAAGATATCTGTGCATTTCCATCTACATCGTTAACCACCATGCCATTTTCATCTGTCCAAATAAACACAGCATTCGGATCGGCTGTTGCATTGGCATTTAAACCGTCCAAGCTAAATGCAATGCTGCCAACAACATTAAACGGTTCATTTATTGGAGTAATGCCTATTGTACACATTCCTGCATTCGCACAATCGGCTGTGAAACTATCGCTGATATTACAATCAATAGCAGGCATCGGAATATTGACTTGATAATCTACCGTCAATGCAGGATCATTATCGGTCAGAGTGGCTGGTGCAGTTGTGCTAAAAGGAGCGCCACCAACTGAATATAAAATTTCAATTAACCCACCAGGACAAATGGTCGTAATTTCAGTATTACAACCAGAAGGCAAAGTAACTAAATCTTCCAAATCAGGATAAACTGTAGCCTGATAAGTCCCGGCAAACACGTCTAGGTTTTCATCGAGGGTACAGTCAAATTCTAGTGTAAAAGTTAAAATCTCTGCAACACAACTGGTTCCTGGATGCAGGATAGGAACGGCAGCTGGATCGTCAATTACATTGCCATTGGAGTCCTTCCAAACGGCGACTGAAAAAGCTGGATCGCTTAGGTCTGTCACTCCAACTTGCAATGCTTCAAGGTTCATTATATCACCCGAACAATGGAAGCCAGGTTGCGGTGCAATTCCCGTTGGAGGAATCAAAATCATCATGGGGCAATCATCTGGGCAATCGACGGTTATGGATGAATTGAAAAAGCAGGTGCTTCCATTCAAATAAACTTTGAATTGGATGCCATTTCCCATAGATCCTGGCACCAATTCTGGTGGTGTTAAAGTGAATGCACCATCAACAAAATATTCAACAACCAAATCACACATTGGACAAAGCAGGTCAACAACTGGATTGCATTGATCATTCTGAAGGATGGTAGGTGTACAAACCTGAAGAGAGTTGGTTGGATAAATATTGGCGGTAAAAGTACCTGCGTCTAATAAGACGGCTGGATCATTGGGGCAAGTAACTTTTAGTTCAAAAATGACTGTTGTAGGCTGGCAAAGATTACCGCCAATACTCATTAAAACATTGTTTGGATCAGGAACAGGAGTACCGTCCTGCAAAAACCAAGTTAAGGTGGTATTCGCATTATCATCGGTTTCCACATTTAGGACCAAATCCTCTAAATCGAAGATGTCATCCTCGCAAACAGGACCAATAATGTCAGCAAATCCAGAGATTACAGTTGTGGGACATTGCCCATAAGTTGACAATGAAAATAGAAATGTAAGTATTAATATCAGGTAAAGTTGAAATTTCATAGTTTTGGGCGAATTAGAAGCGCAAATTTACGCTTCGCTGCCGTATTTATGAAATATTCGGCTTACTCAATCCACAGTTTGCCAATTGTTCCTTTTTTTACGATCACCTGCTTCAGAAAAGTAAACCGTACTTAACAAGTATTTTAATTTAAAACAGGATGGAATTTTACAAACAACTTTTTTGACTTATCTTGTTTTATTGAAACATTCATAAATTAAATATTCAAATAATTATGGAGCAAGCCAACTGGTTTATAATTCCGATCATTGCATTTTTACCATTAATTTTAGGATTTGTTTGGTATCATCCAAAGGTATTGGGCAACAAATTAGCTCAAATCAATAACGAACCATTGATACAGAATAGATCTGTGGGAAAGATGCTTTTAATCTATTTGTTGAGTATTCTTTTGGCCTATATACTGACTTTAATGAGCGTGCACCAAAGTGCCATTTTCCAATTATTTTTTATGGATCCTGATTTGGCAAATGACAGTTCCCAATACAGTGTATTTATCAATGAGTTTATGGAAAAATACGGTGATCGACACCGCTCTTTTGGACATGGGCTTATTCACGGTGCTGAAGCAAGCTTGCTGTTTGGCTTGGCCTTTTTCGGGATCACCACCTTAATGCAAAACAAACCATTAAAACTCATTTGGATTCACTTGGGATTTTGGATAGTCTGCTGCAGTTTAATGGCCGGTTTGTCCTGTGAATTCTTTTAATATGGTCTTATGACGCTTACTTTTGGTCTCATGACGGCTTACTTTTGGTCTTATGACGCTTACTTTTGGTCTTATGACCAAAAGGGCATTTTTGCTTCGTTTCATAAAAGTTCACCAGGTCCTTTGGTGATAACACCAAAGGAAAGCCACCAAAGGATAGCCACCAAAGGAAAGCCATGATTTGTCTTTTACTCAAATAATTTATTTTACAATAAGCTTAATACCTATCCGAGTTCCTTCGAATTCAGTGGTTTTGGAATAAAACGTTCTGCATCTCCACCGTGTTTTAAGATTTCACGGACAATAGAAGAACTGATGTGTGAATATTCAGGTGCGCTCATCAAAAAGATGGTTTCAATACTGGGATTGAGTTGTCGGTTGAAAAGAGCAATGTTTTTTTCGTATTCAAAATCCGTGGTCGATCGAAGACCGCGTACAATGAAATTGGCATCTTCTGTTTTACAAAAATCTACGGTAAGCCCACTGTAAGCATTGATTTCAATCTGAGGATCGTTTTTGTATAAGGCCTTTAAATAATTAACTCTCTCTTCCAGCGGATGGTAATACTTTTTGGACTCGTTAATACCGATCGCAATGACAATTTGATCAAAGAGCTGCTTTGCTCTTTCTACTATATTGAAATGACCTATCGTTATTGGGTCAAATGATCCAGGAAAAACTGCTCTTCTTTTCATGAAATAGATGTTAGATTGTAGACATTAAATTTTTAGATCGCTGAATTTAATTAAAGAAAAAATAAAGAAAAAAAAATCAGCCACTTAGTCTTGAAAAATTAAAGGCTGAAATAAACCGCGAGGCCACCATAAATAAAAGTTGAAATTACAACCCCTTTAGCTGAGCGATCTCTCCCTGACCAAATAAACGTAAAAAACAACAATAGGTTAAATATTGCACCCATTCGGAGCAAGGGAGATGCCAAAACAATGGTTTGCATGGCTTCTTTAAATTCCTCAAAACTATTGCCGACAAGGAAAGTATAGAAAAAGAAAGCTCCAATCATTGGAACGAGCAATCCGAGTAGAAATCCCAGTATGGTGTTGTCGAATTTTTTCATGGCTTCAGGTTTTGAGTCGCGGCGATGCCTTTGGCTGATGGTGCGCTTTCGGACTGGCGTTCCATCGGACCGTTTTTTTGGGACCATTGGTCCGACATTCCAGCTAAAGCATCTGTTGGGTTTTAATTAAATTTCATGTAAATCGTCTTATTCTTTCGTCTTATTCTTTCGTCTTATTCTTTCGTCTTATTCTTTCAGCTTATTCTTTCAGCTTATTGCTAAACCAATTATCCTTCAAATTATTTAAATCCTTGTAAGCGGTCATGTCTGTTTGAATGGGAACAATTGTTACATAACCTTCTTCCAGAAAGTGGGCATCATTGTCTCCCGCTACATCATAATTTACGAATTCTCCAGTTAACCAATAATATTTACGCATAAACGGGTCAGTTCGTTCCTCAAAGTCCTCTTTCCAAGTAGCATTGGCTTGTCTGCAAATGCGCATTCCTTTTATTTCAGCTTCGGGTAAAAATGGGATGTTAACATTCAATAGTTTGCAATCTGGAAAACCTTTTTCGAGGCATTCTTTTATGATCTTTCTAGTGAATACCTGACAAACCCTCATATCCGCTTTGTGATCAAAATCGAGACTGGAGAACCCAATGGAATTCACACCATCCAAAGCAGCTTCAGTTGCAGCACCCATGGTCCCCGAATATAAAACATTCAAAGCTGCATTAGAGCCGTGGTTAATTCCCGACAAACAAAGATCTGGTTTGGAGGTTACGATTTTATTCAAGGCTAATTTAACACAATCTACAGGAGTTCCTGAACAAGTGTAAGCCTCTATTGAATCTCCAAAAATATTGGATTTATTGACTCTTAAAGGATGATCCAAAGTAATGGCATTGCTTTTTCCTGAATGTGGTTTGTCTGGAGCAACAACAATGACATCGCCAAATTCGCTGGCGGTTTCAACAAGGGCTTTTATTCCTTTAGAATAGATACTATCATCGTTGGTTATGAGTATATACGGTTTTTCTTTTTTCATCTTGTCCTACAAAAATAGAAAATCTTTCTTTAGCAGGCTTTAAATCCAAAAATTAGCCATCACTTGACTTTGAATTCAAGTGATGGCCAATTGTAGATTTGGTTATTTAGCAATTGTCAATTTCTCGATTGCAAGAATTTCACCATCAGCTATTAAGTTGTACATATAAATTCCATCCGGGAAATGCGAAACATTGTAAGGCAGTTGATGTAAGCCAGTTCCCACCCTTCCGTCATTTAAAATTTCCTCCAATAATTTGCCTTCCATATTGTAAATACGGATACTCAGATTTTCTTTTGGGTCATCCAGTTGGACATTAAAAACGACTTGATTCGAGACGGGATTTGGAATGGCTGTAATTTGAGCATTGGTGATGCTTTCTACCCTATCAAAATCCGTTTCAACTTTAAATTCTGCAACAGTCAATTCATCTTTTATGAAAGTGCTGGGTCCTTCTAAGATTTCCAATTCCAAAGGCTTTTCTGTTTGCGTCAATTTATCCCAGACTTTAAAATGAAATGCTTCTCCTGTTTGAATACCGTTGACCGCTCCATTGGCAGTATTATTCGCAATTGGTTCTGATCCATAAACCAACATTCCGATGTGTCCTCCTTGATAAACAGCGGCCCCGACCAATAAACCATCTGGAGAGAAAATTGCAATTTCATCGCCATAATTTAAAATGCCATACGCCGGCGCCTTTATTATTATGGAAGTGTTGTTTGGATGAACTGGCAAGGTTCTAGAAAAATGTTCTGGTCTCAATACTTCCATTTCACCGTCTAATGGCTTTAAATAAAAGCCATCATTGGGATCATAGCTCAACACATCTGAGGCAGCCATTTTCACCTGATATCCTTGTGTAATTGTCATATTTCCCATTCCGTTAAAACCAATACTGGGTGTGTATGCACCATAAAGATTTTTAACCTGAATCACATTTGGAGAAAGGTCATCAAAAACATCTACAGGATCTGCATCGCCATCTTTTAGCCAATAAGCAATTATATTCCATCCCGTGTTTAGAGCAATTTGATCGATATTGGGATCTGCTTCTACTACCCCTTGTATTGACAAAATGGAATTGCTTGTTGCTTTTACCTGATAACCTTGACTTATATTCCAATCTGGAATGGTATTGTAATTCAGCATTGGACTGTAAATATCTGTTAAAGTTTTTACTTGTATGATGTCATTTTCAACTTGTCTAAAAACAGCCACAATGCTATCATTATCTGGAATACAATAAGACGAAATAATGTTCCATCCAGATTGAATTGGAATGTCGATATCACAACCTCCTAATTCAACAGGAATAAAACCTCCAAGTCCAATAAACGAAGTAATTCCAGCCAAAACATTGGTAGTATAGGTATTAGACAAGGTTCCATTTGCAAAAATGTAGGGATCGTAAACCTCTACAACAACGGTGTAAATTCCCAATGAAAGCGAAGGTTGAACAAATTCTCCATTTGTATTTGTTGATGTTGAATAAGCTTGATCATCACTTGTGCCCATTATTCCATCAAGGCCAGAAGAGGTAAGCATGACTGATACTCCAGAAAGCGGCTGATCTGCTGCTCCCATTGTACCATCTCCATCAACATCATAATAAATAGTAGATGAAATAGCTCCCTGACAAGTTGTATATTCACAATTTCCATCGTCACAAGTTGCAGATGAATTGTAGTTACAAGCATTTGGGTCTGTACAACCATCTGTACCGCTTCCCCCACATATTCCATCGCAATCCAAGTATTGACAATTTCCATCATTACAAGAAGCTGTGGAATCGTAATTACAAGCAGCAGGGTCTGTACAAGCTTCGATTGCCACCCCTCCACATTGACCTGCGCAATCCAAATATTCACAATTTCCATCCTCACAATTGGAAGCAGAATCAAAATTACAAGCGGCAGGATCTGTACATCCATTTACTGTTGGTTCTGATAAGGTACAACTGCAGGCTGCAGAGTCCCACGTATAGATTCCTCCTCCAGTGCATGGATTTGTATTGCAAGTAGTTTCATAGATACAAAAATTAAAGCAGTTTGCATCGGGATTGTAACTACAAGCAGTCGGATCGGTGCAACCATTAATTGTTGGTATATCCAATACACAATCACATATATTCACATCCCAAATATAGGTTCCACCATTGCTACAGCCATCCAGATCACATGCAGACTCATAAACACAACTGCTAATGTCAGCACAGTTTACCAAAGGATCAAAATTGCAAGCAGTCGGATCAGAGCAGCCAGAAATGGTGGCTATATCCAAGACGCAATTGCATTGATTAACATCCCAAATGTAGGTTCCACCATTGCTACAGCCATCCAGATCACAAACTGACTCATAAATGCAGTTGCTGTTGTCAGCACAGTTTACCAAAGGATCAAAATTGCAAGCTTCAGGGTCAATGCAACCAGAAATGGTTGGTGTATTGGCTAAACACAAACATAAATCAGTATCCCACACATAAATTCCTCCATTGGTACAAGGATCATCGTCGCAGCTCGTCTCATAGACGCATGCTTCGGCGCAATTGGCATTGACATCATAATTACAAGACAAAGGATCAGAACAACCTGTAATGGTTGGTTGATCAAGTTGGCAATCGCAAGTTTCATTGCTCCAGACATATGCTCCTCCGCTGGTGCATGGATTGGGATCACAAAAAGTTTCTACAATACAAGAATTGTCATCAAAAGTGACCGTTGGATCATAATTACAAGCAGCAGGATTGGTACAACCCAAAATTGCGTCTGGAGAACATTTGAGCATGTCCAAATCATTGTTAAAATTGTTTCTATTTCCTGTAGATAAACTGGTAACAGTATTCCACATATAATTTGCTTGCTCATTGGTAAAATAATAACAACAGAAGCCGTAATCCATTATATTCCAAATGTTGTTAACAGAGCCGCAGCTCATTGGAACTTGAGCGTCAGTGATTGCGCCACAAGATCCACCTGGATGTGGCCCAGACTGGGGATAAGTATCGTTAATAGGAAAAGCTGCATTGCTCATATAATTGTCTTCTTCAGAACAGCTATTGGCTTCAAAACCGTCACCCGGGCCCCAAACATGATTTAGGCCAAGCCAATGTCCAGCTTCGTGAGCGAGAATATAATTGTTGTTCATGTAAGAATAATCTGCATAAATTGAATTGAAAGCATCATTTCCATTGTTGGGGAAATAGGCATAAGCGGATGCGATGCCGTTTGTTAATTCCGGGACCACAAAAATATTCAAATACTCATCGCTGGGCCACGCTTGTGCGATAGCTGTAATCATCAAATTCTGACTATTATTGGGATAGGCATCTCTTATGCTGTTTATTTGTGCATTGGTAATGTTGTATCGATTGATTGCCCCTTCTCCTTCATCAATAATCCCATCATTGTTCGCATCTTTTATCCCATCTCTGTTCAAATCGTCTCCATAAAACGAGGCATTTTGTGGATGGTTGTATTGTGCCAAACAGTACTGAATACAGGTTCCATTTGCAGCTGTTCCTTGAAATGCTGGCGGAAGCACATCGTCTGCGTCGTCCTCTTGGGCAAAATAGTTATTGAGCCCATTCAGCATCGTTCCAACAATATGATTATCGGTATGATAGCCACTTCCCAAGTTATTGGGATTGTATAAATAGTGAAATACAACAGGAATGGTAATTATTCTCGCACAATCGTCGTTTCGATCGTTTCGATTATTTCGATTATTTCGCTCAATTGTTTCTCTGTTTTCAAGAGTTTGTTGTTGAATCCTTAATTTGTCTTCTGGGAATATTCTGAAATATTCCTCCATTGCATGAAAGGATCCGCAGGGTTCGGTAGAATTTGCAGGTTGATCTTGGGCAAATAGCTGCCCAAAACAGCATACGAATAGTAGTAGAAATTTTAATATTGATTTCATCATTTTGTAGGGTTTAATAGGTTTGGATTTTCATTTTCAATCACATAGACGGTCCATTTAAACTTTTACAAGTTCATCAGACTTTCGTTAATTGAAGATTCTAAATACAGGTTATCGTACTAATCTGGTATGAAATTAGACTAAAAAATTTCATGAGCAAAATTTCTACTGTATTGTTATAACTAGATGTAGGATTGCATCCAATAAATGGATGCCTGATAGTCGTTTTTTGACTTTAAAATGACAAATGCAATTACTTAATTTATACTGTAATTAGTGCTTTAACTTATAAAATCTAAGAGATGTTCCTTACAGTTTCAAATTAAACATAAAAGGGATTCAATCTGAGACATTTCCCAAACTAAAAAGCATTTTCAATTTGATATTTTTTGTAAAAAACCGTTGGAGCAATTGTTTATTTGCTGATAAATAGTTTTTCAACGATTTTCTTTTCTTGGTCGATTGTTATTTCATACAAATAAATTCCAGGATTGAATTTACTCAAATCGTACTTAAATTGATTGTTCCCTGGATTCAAATTGACATTGTCAACAACAATGCTAACAAGCTTACCGCTTAAATCATAAATACGAATATCCAGACTGGAGTATTCCTCGATATTGGCTAAATCAAAAGTTATGAATTCCGAAGCGGGATTTGGTCTTGCTGAAAAATTAATACTTGATGCATTTGAAATGCCTGTATTGGTTTTAAATGAGCCAATATTAAATCCGTTACTGGTAAAATATTCTACTCCTTGTGTAAAATCTAATTCGACAAGCGTTTCTTTCTGGCCAATTTTATCCCAGTGTTTAATAACAAAGGATTCTTCAAAATTCATCCCTTCTATTTCATTGATCAATTCTTTTCCATAGACAACAAGTCCAATATTTTGATTCTGGTATACTGCAGAACCGCACAAAATTCCTTCGTCATTAAAAACAGCAATTTCATCTCCCACCGAGAATTGTCCATTCTGGGGATCCATTATAATCACTGTACAATTGTTCGGATTAATTATTTGTTTATTTATTTGATAAAACTCTGGCTCTAAAACAATTGGTTCCTCGTCCTCTGGTCTGTCTGAAGTTACCAAGTCTGGATCAAAAACCAACAGGTCTGGAGCATTCATGTGTATCAAATAACCCATTTTATTCTCCAACAAACCAATGGTATTGAGATTTAACTGGGGAATGTAAACACCGTCCAAGGTTTTCACTTGAATGATATTCTGCTCTATTCCCTGAAATGCATCGACTGGATCAATGCTGCCTTCAAGCCAATAAGGTACAATATTCCATCCTTCGTCCAAAGCAATGGAGTTGGCCAACGGATCAACCAAGCCATTTCCTTGAAGTTGTAATTGGGTCGCAACATTGGCTTTAACAAAATAGCCACTTTCCAAATCCCAATCGCCAATTTCATTGAAGCCTAAAGCTGGAATAAAAACATTGTTTAAATCTTTTACCTGTTCAATATCATTGCTGATCGAAGAAAAAACATACTCCAAATCACTGTTGTGTGGAATACAATTTGCTGAGATAATACTCCATCCTAGGTCAAATTGAAAGTTACTTTGACATAAGTCGCTTAGTTTTCCAACTGGAATTTTCCCACCACTACCAATCTGACTAATCGTACTTCCGTTAACTTGTACAGAGTAATTTTTCATTATTGACCCGTCAGTAAAAGCATATGGATAGGGAACTTCAATATTGACTAAATAAGAACCTGGAACAAGACCATAAAACTCCAGCTCTCCAGATTCACCAGATGTTAAATTAAAACTTTCATCATCGTTTGTCCCCCAAATTCCATCATTGCCATAACCATTAATTTCCATCGAAGCTTCTTGAACCAGAGTATCTGTAGACTCTAAAATTCCATCCGAATCAACATCATAAAAAATAATGGTTGAGAGGCCTCCAACTTGGCAGGATGCAAACTCACAAGAGCCGTCATCGCAAGTAGCTGAGCTGTCGAAATTACAAGCAGTTGGATCGGTACAACCATCAGGGAAATAGCAAGTACCGTCATTACAGATTGCTGAAGGATTATAATTACAAGCGTTAGAATTGGTGCAACCATAAACGGTGTTTACATTACAATTTCCCAAACAATCTGTATTAAAATCACAAGAGTCATCGCTGCAATTTGCATTTGAATTATAATTACAAGCAGCTGGGTCCGTACAGCCATTGACAGTTGGTTGATAAATTTCACAGGAGCAAGAATTGTTGTCCCAATAGTATGAGCCTCCGTTTGTACAGATATTTCCATCGCAAAAACTGGCAAAAATACAAGAGCCATTGTCCAGGTTAGCCGAAGGATCGTAATTACATGCATCTTGATCGGTACAACCAACATTGTTACTGCAAGAACCCTGATAGCTAACTTCTAGACAGAAGGTTCCTGTTTCTAAACCATTTACATAATATTCGTCGACGATTAGATAATAGCTGGTTCCTGCATTAAAATAAAATGAACCACCTGCAGGATAAAGCAAGGAACTCGCACTTGGACCATCTTCATTGCAATCAAAAAAGGAAAGATCATTGCAAGTTCCATCATTACTTTGATAGATTAACATTTGAGAATCCTCATAATTTCCTAAAACGCCTCCACAACCATTGTCACTACTTTGTGCTATTGCTTCAAGCAAATAATTTCCACTTACTGAAGGGACAAAATAATACCAAAGTGTGTTGTGCAATTCTTCGGAATCAGTATTGTTTTCACTTTCACAAAGGCAACATACACCATTGCTTGCATTTAAACCATTAGAGTAATTTGTCAAGCTCAAATCAGAGGGCTCCGAAGTTGCATTAGAATTGTCATAGCTGCCCATAACAGTTGTGTTGTTATTGCAAACAAATGCTGATGAAATGTCTATTGCTCCGAAACATTCATTGTTGACAGGAGGACAACCATTGGTCCCTTCTGGCATTTTGTAGACTGAAATATTATAAGGCCCATAACTAGAAGAGCCCTGCAAATTGCTGACTGTCAAACTTGCTGTAATCGTACCTGTTTGATCAGGCAGAAGACTGGGATTTTGTTGATCCGAATAAATTGTGTTATTCAGTGCAGAACCCGTAAAAGTCCAAGACCATGAGTTTGGTGAATTGGTTGACAAGTCAGTAAAAGTAATAGATTCCCAATGGCAAATATTATAATTACCATTTGTTGGACTAAAAGCTGCTTGTGGAGCAGATGGTGCCTCACATTTGATTAAATTCAAGTCATTGTCAAAATTATCTCTGTTTGAAGTCGTCAATTGTGTAACAGTCAAATACATATAGTTTGCCTGTTCATTGGTAAAATATTCTGTACATGGACCATAGTCCATAATATTAAAAATGTTGTCTACTGATCCACAACTTTGTGGAACCTGAGAATCTGAACTAGCTGAACAATTAACATTGTTTCCGGTGACACTTGTGTTGCTGCTTTGACTATAAGTATCATCAACAGGGTAATTGCCATTGCCAAGGTAATAATCATCAGAGCCACAGCCACCGCCCCAAACATGGGTAAGACCGAGCCAGTGTCCACATTCGTGGGCAATGGTCGTTGATCCATTGGCAAAAGGGAAGCTAAGATAAATGGAATTGTATCCTGGATCATTAACTGAATAGCCGGGTAAGTAGGTATATCCAGCAGTTGTCGTACCGCCACTGCTGTTTAAGAGAGACGGTAAAATATAAACATTCAAATATTCATCGACAGGCCAAGCGGGAGCGATGGATTGAATCAAATTGTGTTGATTGGTTCCTGGACCTGCATTCTCAATATTGTTTAAATTTGAATTAGAAGTTGTAATTCTGTTGATAGCGAATTGTCCTTCATCTATTAGCCCGTCACCATTAAAATCTTTTGTACCATCTCTGTTGATGTCATTGCCATGAAGGTTGGTGTTTTGGGGATGATCGTATGTTGCCAAGCACCATTCAATACATGATCCATTTGCAGCTGTCCCTTGAAAAGCAGGTGGCAAATTGTTATCGACATTATCATCTTGAGAGAAATAAGAATTCATTCCATCCAAAATAACATTCGTAACATAATTGTCATTTCTATAGCCATCGGATAGATTGTTGGCATTGTATATAAAATGAAAAACAACAGGAATGGTAATCACTCTGGAACAGGCTTCATTTCTTTGTTGTAAAATTTCAAGTGAGGCTGATTGAAGCATTAATTCTTGCCTCACTTCAGGATGCATTTCATAGCCTTCCCTCATTGCATGATCGAATTCACAAAAATGAGATTGAGATTCAATTTCATCAGAAACTGTGTTGTTAGATTGTTGACCAAAAAGTTGACCAATTAGTGTTTGAAAAAGCAAGGTAGTTACACAAAGTACCTGCATTAATTTCCCGGAGGGTAGAAACATAGCAATGGGTTTTTCCTTTTAGATTCTCCAAAAGAAATGAATGATTAGATAAAGAAAAAAAACCGGCGCGCAGGGGGTACGTGTGGGTAGAAATAATGTTACTAAAAATATAAAATAGATTTGAAAAAAAAGATATTAAAGGGATTAATTATTTTTTTATGTTTACAAGGTGACAAATAAAGAAGAGCTAAAGAGATAATTTTCAATTAAATAGACCCCAGACATATTTAAAAAATATTTAAAATGTCTTGTAATTGACTGAATTTCTAAATCATTAAATTTGTTGTTCAATTTTAAATATTTCTAAGTCTTTAGCTACCAAAGCTTAAGTACTCAATCGAATTTATCAGATATTCATGAATCACACTTTTGCGCTTGCTCATGCGGGAGTATTTAAGGAAGCCTTTAAACTTAAACCACAAAAAAAGCGCAGATGGAAATTTTCCATCTGCGCTTTTTGAACTATTGTTGCTCTTTTAATAAATAAAGCCTGTCTAAACCAAAGACAAAGTTTATTTTGCCACCGTTAATTTTTCAATGGCTAAAACTTCACCATCCGCTATTAACTTATACATGTAAATTCCATCCGCCAACATATTTACGTTGAATGGTAATTGCTGCAAGCCACTTTGAACAGTTCCTTGATTTCGAATTTCTTCCAACAACTTGCCCTCCATATTGTAAATTTGAATGCGGAGATCCTTTTTCTTTTCATTCAACTCAATATTAAAGACCACTTGATTCGAAACAGGATTAGGAATCGCAATTATTCTGGTAGAAGCAATGGTGGAGAAAGAACTTTCTAAACCAGTATTGGTTTTAAACTGTGCAATTGTCAAACCATCTTTTTCATAAGATTTTGGCCCATCTAAAATATCAAGCTCGATGGGTGTTTCTTTTTGTGAAAGTTTATCCCACATTTTGAACTTAAATACCTCGCCAGTCTTAATACCTTCCAATTCCATAGAATTGTCATTGGGTTCAATTCCATAAACAAGCATTCCAACATGGCCGCCCTGATAAACAGCAGCACCAACCAATAATTCATCCTCATTAAAGACACCTATTTCATCCCCATAATTCATTAAACCAAAATCAGGAGATTTTATAATTACAGTTGTATTGTTCGGATGCACTTCTCCACTTCTAACAAAATGTGCTGGTTTTAGAATTTCTATTTCATCGTCCAAAGGCCTTAAGAAAACTCCATCTGCAGGATCATACATTAAAACATCTCCAGTGGCCATTTTCACTTGATAACCTTGAGTGACCGTCATATTACCCATTCCATTGAAACCCAAAGCAGGAGCATAGGCTCCATAAAGATTCTTGACCTGAATAACATTTGGTGCATAATCATCAAAAACATCTATTGGATCAGCATCTCCATCTTTCAACCAATAAGCAATAATATTCCATCCACTATTCAAAGGAATTTGATCGACCAATGGATCTGCTTCTGAGTTACCATTTATGTTTAAAATATTTGCTTGAGAAGCCTTAACCTGATAACCTTGTGTTAAATCCCAAACAGGGAAAGTATTGTATCCTAAAGCAGGAACATAAACATCTTCTAGATTTTTAACCTGAATGACATCACTACTTACCGAGTTAAAAACATCAGGAATTTCCGGAGCCATTGGATAACAGTAAGAGGAAATAATATTCCATCCACTCAATAGATTTATATCCAAATCACAACCTTCCGCTGTTGGGTCTAAGACTGGAATTTCTCCGCCAGTACCAATAAAAGTTATTGTGTTGTTATTTACAATGGCATTGTAGACATTCATATTGGTTTCATTTTCAAACTCATAAACGCCTGGCAATTCAATACTAATTTGGTAAGCCCCTGCATCGAGATTGTTCTGTATAAAACTACCATCCATGCCTGAACTTGTCATAAAATCCAAATCATCATTGGTTCCCATTATGCCATCTTCACCAAAATAAACAATGGTAACCATCGCACCCTCCAAAGGCATTTCATCCGAATCAAAAACTCCGTTGTCATTTAGATCAATATATAGAGTAGAACTAATTCCACCAGGAAGACAAGAAACTAAATCACAATTATTATCATTGCAATTTGCAGCGGGATCAAAATTGCAAGCTGCAACATTGGTACAACCCAATACGGTTTGGACCTCAATAATACAAGAACAAGTATTAGCATCCCAAATTTCCAAATCCCCGATCGTACAATCGCTGTTGCAAGTGCCGGGATCGGTGTTTGGGATACAAGTTCCATCGTCGCAATTCGCAGCTGGATTGTAGTTGCAAGAAGCTACTGTTGTACAGCCACTTATTACGGTCGTCGTTACTTCGCATTGGCAAGTCGAGCTGTTCCACATTTCTAAATCTCCCATCGTACAATCGCTGTTGCAAGTGCCAGGGTCGGTGTTTGGAATACAGGTTCCATCGTCGCAATTCGCAGCAGGATCGTAGTTACAAGAAGCTACTGTTGTACAGCCACTTATTACGGTCGTCGTTACATCGCATTGGCAAGTCGAACTGTTCCATGTTTCCAAATCTCCCATCGTACAATCGGTGTTGCAAGTGCCGGGGTCGGTGTTTGGGATACAGGTTCCATCGTCGCAATTCGCTGCAGGATTGTAGTTGCAAGAAGCTACGGTTGTACAGCCACTTATTACGGTCGTTGTTACATCGCATTGGCAAGTCGAACTGTTCCATGTTTCCAAATCTCCCATCATG
>CALBCY010000247.1 GCA_937927195.1 uncultured Chitinophagales bacterium | reverse complement strand
CAACACCAGTGACAACAACATTGACTTGGACAGAAGAACAGGCAGTAAGTATAACAGCAGATGTAGCGGATGGCGATCAGGGTTGTCTGGCCATAGCTCCGACAACTCCGACCTTTACGATAATAGACGCTTGTGATGCCGCGGCAGTAGCGGTTGTAACTGACAATGGTGCGAGTCAGACTGATTGTTTATGGACACAAAGCTGGACGGCAACCTATAGTAATGGATGTGGAACTGCAGCAACACCAGTGACAACAACATTGACCTGGACAGAGGGGCAGGCAGTAAGTATAATAGCAGATATTGCCGATGGCGATCAAGGTTGTTTATCAACAGCCCCATCAACTCCAACCTTTACCGTAAGCGATCCTTGCGATGCCAGCGCTGTAGCGATGGTAACTGACAATGGAGCGAGTCAAACGGGCTGCATATGGATGCAAAGTTGGACGGCAACTTATAGTAATGGATGTGGAACAGTTTCAACACCAGTGACAACAACATTGACTTGGACAGAAGAACAGGCAGTAAGTATAACAGCAGATGTAGCGGATGGCGATCAGGGTTGTCTGGCCATAGCTCCGACAACTCCGACCTTTACGGTGAGTGATCCTTGCGATGCCAGCGCTTTAGCAATGATAACAGATAACGGTGCCAATCAAACAGACTGTGTGTGGACACAGAGCTGGACGGCGACCTATATCAATGGATGTGGAGTACCAGCTACACCAGTGGTAACGACCTTGACCTGGACAGAAACAAGTGGTTTAATTGCAAACTGTTCTCTAGATCCCAATTTACCTTCTTGCTTACCAGAATCTGATATTGTTACCGCTTATAATACTTGGGTATCTGGGTTCATAGCAGTAAATGCTTGTGGCACTGTAACAGAAAATTTAGCTAATATTCCTGTTTTACCAGCCTATGTTTATGGAGGTCCTATTAATCTTTCGTTTACCTATGAAGTAGCAGATGATTGTAATACTATACCTATTTCCTGTTCATCTACTTTCACTGTAGGAGAAAATTTATTAATGCTTAGCCCTGTACCAACAAATGAAAGTTGTGAAGGCTTAGATGATGGCTCAGTAGATTTGACTGTTACAGGAGGTTCGGGTTCATATTCTTATGATTGGGATAATGATGGAACAGGTGATGTTGATGATACAGAAAATTTGTCTGGATTAGCAGACGGTACCTATAATGTAGTCGTAACAGATTTACTTGGCGGTTGTTCAGAAACAGCTGTGGTAAACATTTTAGCAGGTGGAACTTTGCCTTCAATTTCTACTTCAAATCCAGAAATTTGTGAAGGAGGTTCATTTGAGTTAACAACACTAGCTATTGTGGATGCTAATGCTACAAGTCCTTCTTATACTTTCCATTCTACAACTCCGGCAAATGCAACTAATGAATTAACAGGTAGTTTGGTTAGTCCTTCTGATACTACTATGTACTATGTTTTAGCAACGAATGCAGGAGGATGTACAGATGAAATTCCAGTGATGGTAAATGTGGAGCCTATTCCTACTTTAACTGCAGGAGCAGGAGTTTGTAATGGTGCTAACTTTGATGTTGTAATAAATGTAACTGGAGGTATTCCAAATGCAACTTATGATCTTTCAGGAACTGCCGCCACCGGTGCTCTTTCTACAATGTTAACACTTGATGTAAATGGTGATGCTACTATTGCACTAGACCTGGTATTAACTTCTGCACCTTTTGATTTGGTAATTACAAGTCAATCAATTGCTGCTTGCTCATTTACATTAAATCCAATTGAAGCGCCAGTGTGTGGATGTCCAGTGGGTGCAGTTGCTGGAGCTTATCCAGTTCCTTTTTGTGGAAGTGATGCTGGAGTAGATTTAAGTATTGGTGGCCTAACAGGTGTGAATATTTCTGATAATACAAACTTAGATGTTAATGATTCAGATGGTGATGGAATTGATTGGTTTACAGATGCAGCATTTACTATGCCATATGTAGTTGGTAGTTTGGGAACAAGCAATCAATGTACTCCTGAAACGCATTCAATTTTTGCTGCGCTTAGATGTGATGCTAATCTAAATGGATTTGATCCTATTGGAGATTCTGCAAACGATACTTATATAGCAATTGGATCTGTTTCGATAGATGTTTATCCAGACATCAGTTTACTTGGAGGGTCCATAAATGACGATGGAATATGCGCACCATCTTTGGCGAGCTACGATTGTAGTGCAGAAGCTGGTTTTACAATTGTGAATGATTTAGACATGAATGGAGCCAGCCCTATATTGCCAACAACTGGATCTGGTACTGTTACATTTACAGTAACCAATACTAATTTCACAGAAGCTGATGCCGCCTGTCAATCTTTTAGTTTTCCTATGAATTTTGCATGCGTTGAATGTCCAACTACCACTGACGCAAATACAGCAGAAAATATTTGTGATGGAGGAAATGTAACATTAGTTTCCCCTGTAATAAATCCTAATGTTGGTACGGTGCAATGGTTTACAGATATTGCCGATCTTCAAAATCCTCTTAATGAAATTTTTGATGGTGAAATATTCAATCAAACAAATCCTTCATGTGCGATTGAACAAATCGTAATTCATGCAATGATTTTGTGTGATGATGATAATAATCCTGCAACAGCCGATATATGGCAGAGCTTGAATTTTAATCATACAGTAAATATTTATCCTCCTCAACCTACAGCAGTTGTTGTAAGTAATCTTGGTGATGCCTGTAGTGATATGGCAGATGTTTTATCTATTGAAATGCAAATAAACGGAAATGTTTGTGCTACAATAATACAAGATGCTCCAGTCAATGAAGGATGCGATGCTTTGTTAAGTGAAGTGTTTAATTATTCATGGACAGCCATTGAAATTGAGGCTATTTTAAATACTATAATTGGAGGAACTTGTTATGCCGACATTACTGGTAGTGAAACTTTAAATATTTACCCTGCATCTCTTTCAGGTGTGGTTTCAGACAATGGATCAACTTGTGGAATTCCAAGTGTAGATCTTGTTGCAGTTGATGGAACCGTTTGTGACACACAAACTGATCCTGTAGGTTGTGCTATTGATGGAGATATTTTTAATTGGGACTTTTCTAGTACCACAGCTTTAAATTGGAATTTTGGTGATGAGCCAATGGCATGTTCTCCTGTTAATTTATCAGGATCTGAATCATGTTCAAATTGTACATGTACCGACCCTGTTGTTGTTGAAGCTGGAAGCTTCGGACCTCTTTGTGCTGTTGAAGGGACTGTTATTAGTTTAGATGAAGCGAGTTTAGGTTCAAGTATTGCAGGAGCAGGAGTAACGGATGGAGTTTGGATTAGTTCTGGTGATGGAATATTTGATGGTGGAGCAATTTATTCGACAGCTACTACTTACACCATTGGTTCAAATGATGCATTAAATGGAACAGTTACATTAACCTTAAATTCTTATGTTCCTGCTGATCCATTATGTGATGTTGATTCTGACGATTTAGTGGTGACAATTAATCCGTTGGATTTAAACACACCAATAATTAATGCTTATTCTTGTTTAGCTACTGAGATTGGATTGGATACGATAATTTTGGTAAATGCTTCTGGTTGTGATAGCTTGGAAGTTACAGAAACATTCTTGTTGTCTTCTGATACAATTTATCTGAATGAAATTTCATGCCTACCGTCAGAAGTCGGAATGGACACAATGTTCTTATTCAATCAAGATTTGTGTGACAGTTTAGTAATAACAACAACTAGTTTAAGTCCATCAGATACAACGATCTTAAATGAGACGACTTGTGATCCATTGTTAGTAGGAAATGATACGGCCATGTTAATGGGACAGACCTGTGATAGTACAGTAATAACGATAAGGACATTGTTAGCGAGTGATACGATTTATCTGAATGAAATTTCATGCCTACCGTCAGAAGTCGGAATGGACACAATGTTCTTATTCAATCAAGATCTGTGTGACAGTTTAGTAATAACAACAACGAGTTTAAGTTTATCGGATACGACGATCTTAAATGAGACGACATGTGATCCATTGTTAGTAGGAAATGATACGGCCATGTTAATGGGTCAGACTTGTGATAGTACAGTAATAACGATAACGACATTGTTATTAAGTGATACAATTTATCTGAATGAAATTTCATGCCTACCGTCAGAAGTCGGAATGGACACAATGTTCTTATTCAATCAAGACTTGTGTGACAGTTTAGTAATAACAACGACGAGTTTAAGTTTATCGGATACGACGATCTTAAATGAGACGACTTGTGATCCATTATTGGTCGGCATTGATACAGCAAATTATGCTGGAGCATTGTGTGACAGCACGGTGATCACAATAACGAGTTTGTTACCAAGTGATGAAACGAATTTCACAGCAACGACCTGTGATCCATTACAAGTTGGAATAGACACTTTGACTTTTGTAAATGCATCGGGATGTGATTCTTTGGTGATAACCAATACGAGTTTAGAATTATCGAGTGAAACGAATTTGACAGCCGTGAGTTGTAATCCCGCCTTGGTTGGATTGGATACCTTAATTTTTGTAAATTCAACGGGTTGTGATTCCTTGGTAATCACCAATACAATATTAGAACAGGGAAGTGAGACTCAAATAATGAATGCAAGTTGTAATCCTATAAATGTAGGAATAGATACCAGCTTCTTGATTAATTCTGCAGGCTGTGATTCTTTGGTAATTACCACAACAAGTTTAAGTGCTTCTGATACCACAATACAAATGTTGACTTCTTGTGATCCGACAATGGTTGGAACAGATACATCAACTTATACCGGTCAGTTCTGTGACAGTACGGTAATTACGACCACCAGTTTATTAACGAGTAATGAATTAAACTTGACGGAAACGATTTGTGATCCACTTCAAGTGGGTCTTGACACCATGATCTTTATCAATCAGTCGGGTTGTGATTCTTTAGTAATTACCAATTATGTGCTCGGATCTATAGGTACAACTTTTATAGATCTTCAATCTTGCAGCCCAATAGATGTCGGCATAGATACTTTGATCTTTGCTGGCCAAGATTGTGACAGTACAGTAATAATAACAACGACACTTTTACCAAGTGATACATTGACATTAAATATTCAGGTAAACAATCAACTAGATGCTGGTCAAGATACCTTGAATCTGTTGAATCAATTTGGCTGTGACAGTTTGGTCTATATCAATAATTTCTGGATTGAAAATATAGATACGATCTATACTTATGCAACAAGTTGTGATCCATCAGTTGTTGGTTTGGATACAACATATTTAATAGATGGGATTGGAATCGATTCAATGATAGTGAATGAAACGACTTTGCTTCCATCCTCCCAAACAGATTTAAGTCAGACGGTTTGTAGTATTTCTGAAGTAGGTGCTGATACGGTTATCCTTGTTAATCAATTTGGTTGTGATAGTTTGTTGATTACTAATTTTATTCTTGCCCAAAGTGTTGTAGCAAATGCTGGCCCAGACCAAATTATAGATTGTTACAATGAATCAGTAACCTTATCCGGCAATACAAATATTGCCAATGGACAATATTATTGGATCGGACCTGGAGTGCTAGGGAATGAATTTGATCAATCGATAAATGTTGAATTAGAAGGTGTTTATGAACTGGTAGTTACAGATTCCTTAACAGGTTGTGCTTCATTGGCTGACACTGTACTGGTACAAAGCCTGGTTTATCAAGTTAACGCTTTGGTCCAATTAGATACTGATGGAGTCTTGAGTTGCTATACTCAAAGTATTTTATTAGATGGTTCTTCTTCGACAAGCGGAGATGATATTTTGTATACTTGGACTTTGAATGATACAACGATGCTTGCAGATAATGCTCCGACGCTCGTTGTTGAAGAAGAAGGTGATTATACTTTAATGGTGGTTGATACGCTTACTGGTTGTTATGATTCGTTCCCAGTACCAATAGCTGATAATGAAGCTTATCCAATAGCCACTGCTGAAGATGATACGCTAGATTGTAGCACCAATCAAGTATCGATCATAGCAAATGAATTGGTAATCAATGAGAATCTTTCATTTACATGGTTAGATCAAATGGAGATTGATACGATATCAATAGAACAAACATTGGAAGCTGAAATAGCAGGTACTTATGTTTTAGTCGTAATGGATACTACAAATGGTTGTACCAATTCAATAGAGGCAGAAGTTTTTGAAAATGAGAATGCTCCAGTTGCTTTTGCTGGAAATGATGAAATTTTACCTTGTGATTTTACGACAATTTCATTAAATGGTACAGGGTCTTCAAATGGACAAAACTTTCAATATGAATGGAGTTCAATTGGAAATAGTCCGATAGTAGATGAAAATGAAATTTCAACCATAGCAGGCAATTTGGGAGAATATGTCTTGTCAGTAACCAGTTTGGACAATGATTGTACCAGATCTGATACTGTTAGCTTTGCTCTTACGCCAAACATACCTAGTACCTTTGATTTAGACATAGCAAATAGTTGTTTCAATGAGGAGACTGGTGAAATTTCAATAGGACCTGTGGTTGGAGGAACACCTCCATACCAATATTCAATTAATGGCCAAGAAGGACTAAATGCTCAAACTGAGTATCAAACTTTGAGTTCAGGGATTTATAATGTGATGGTAGTAGATGCCAATAATTGTTTAATAGATACAACATTGAATTTAGGAGAGTATCCTGAAATGATAATGGATTTGGGCCAAAACATTACATTGAATATAGGAGAAGTAGTACAATTGGATCCCCAGATTAATTTCTATGAAAGTCTGATTTGGACTAGTGACCCAAGCTTGGATTGTTGGGATTGTTTAAATCCTGTTTCTACTCCAACCGAAGATTTTAATATCTATCATTTAACTGCCATAGATGAATATGGTTGTAAAGTAGACGATTACATCAATGTTAATATTGAACGCATTTATGACGTAGCTGTGCCAAATGCATTCTCTCCAAATGTAGATGGTTTAAATGATGTCTTTACTGTGAGATCTTTTATTGATAATATTGAAATGGTTAAATCATTCCAAATTCATAATCGTTGGGGTGAATTGATATTTGAGCAAAATGATTTTCCAGCTGATGATCCAGCCTTTGGCTGGGATGGTACTTACAAAAATGAGATACAGGAAATGGGAGTCTATATCTATTACCTTGAGGTCGAATTTATAGATGGTTATGTTAAACTATTTAAAGGAAATGTAACGCTGGTAAAATAATCAATAGCTGAAATTTTCTATTAGCCTGTATGAATATCTATTCTTTAGATAGCATACAGGCTTTTTTTTGACTTTGATGGACTTTTCTATTTTCAGGCTTTTTTTTGTTTTTAGTAGACTATTTGCCCACAGTTTAGGTAAATAGGGGCTTGAAAATTTATGATTTTAAAGATATTTTGATATTTTGTATAGATTTTATGTGTTTGTTTTTGAAGTTTTGATCAAATAAATTTTCTAGCTAATATTTTGTTTAGAAACAACTTCCCATAAAACTTCATAACGATGGCAATTTCTAACAAACATAAAATCGACTTCTTTACCATACTTATGACTGAAAAGAGGCTTGTAATAGCTATCAGGTTTAGCATTTAGCTTAGCAGTTTTTGCCCTTTTTGATAAACTTAACTATTGTGAATTTTATTCGACCTCCATTTGTTTTTTTATTGACATTTTTCTTTTTTGGCTTTGCTAATGTTTCAGCTCAAAGAAGTGACAATTACATTTCAACAATAGAATCAGAACCTGCTTTTAGGATTCTGGAACAAAACCTCAATGAGTTATTTGAACGATTAGAAGACGGTCTTACATGTAACATTAAAAAGGACTCCTGGTCGGATTGTTTTATAGATGAAGTTACAGGAAGTTCCTACATACGTTCGTTGGGCTATTGGGAAAAGGAAGAAGAATATCAGGCGATTGGAGAATTCTATGCAAGTCTCAGTCTTGGAGCAAAAGAAAGAATAAATCAATATTCGCCTGACCTTGAATTTTTAGAATTGATTAGTACAAAAAAGCGTTATGACGAAGAAAAAAATATAAAGGTTGTTTTGTGCCTCACTGTTTTTAATCTTTCTGGTGGTGGCCAAGAATACCTCACTCTTGCAGTTTTAGATTTGGGAGACCAATATCGAATTTTAAATATCGAAGAATGAAAAGCCAAAAAGTAATTTCATTATTGAAATTAGGAATTGGCTTTGTAATACTAGTTTGCGCCAATTCAGGATTTCTTTTATCCCAAACCCAATACAATGACGGTCGGATCAGACTAAGAGTTTGGGTCCACAAAGTTTGGACAAATGCCAATTGTAGTGAAATTGGCAGTCAGGAATATGTTTATAAAGGAATAAGAGTTAGACCCAATACTGATGTTACAGGAATTGGATGGTCTACAAGTGGATTAAATTTAAAAGCTGATGGTGGTGAAAATAGATGGTGGGCAATAAATCAACTTTCAGGTTCTCAAATTCCTGGTGGAAATGGAAACTGGCCAATGACGACAGATGGAAATGGGATTATGATGTTGGATATTACTTATCCATCAACAGCAGTGCCAACAACTTTTGATTGGTCTGTTGCTGAAATGTTCGAAGATGATCAAACCAATTGTATTTGGCCATGTAATGACAGCAATAATTCATGGGATTACGATCCCAGTTTTTGTTGTGGTGCCTTGGGTGATGATGATTATGTTGGGTATACTCAGAGTTCTATCGTTAACCCTTTTAGAGGAGCCCCGGAAGGAGAGGTCAGATACATTCAATCTGATATTATTGATGCCTCTGGTAATGTTTTTGATGAAGACGACAGATATGCAATGATCTTTGCTTTCCAATGGGATTGGGTTGATCCATTACCGGATTTATGCAGCTCACCAAAATATCAAGATGGTGACATAGATTTAGATGTTGAACTCTTCGGAATTTGGAGTGATAGTGATTATGATTATGCTCCTTTTACTTGTACGTTTGGATTTGCAGATGCTGAAGATTTAAGAATAAAATATAGAGCAACAGATAATTTGTCTGGGTTTAGTGGAGCGCAAACTTGTAACAATAGTGGATTCATCGATTTTCCTGATTGGTACACTCAAAATCCTGCTTCGATAGCTTCGATGCTTAATGAAACCTATACCAATCCTGCAGATTTAAACATGGAATCTTTTAATCTCGAATTAGAATTATGGGAGGAAGATGGTTGTGGAAATGATTGTGATTTTGATACTGGTTGTGCATTGGGGATAAGCAATGATGATGCTCATTACGGACCAACCGCTACAGGACCCATTTCTTGGAGAGACAGTCCTCCAAATATGTGGAATTTTCTGGATTTACCTTTGCGAAATAATTCCTCTAGTTATGACAATTGGACTATTTGGATTCGTTATAAATGGACCATAGGAAATCCTGTTGTTGTTACGCATGATTCCAATTACGATCAGGTTTTATGTACTGGAGATAATACGACTATTAATCTTGAAACCGAAAATGCAACTTATTTTCAGTGGCAGTATACTGATGTCACTGGACCAGCTGGACCGAACTGTCCTAGCGGAGCAACTTGGATTGATCTTGCTGGGGAAGTGTGTGAAGATTTAACAGTCTCTTGTAGCGGTGCCACAAATGGAACTAGAATTTATAGATTGAAAATGATGAACAGATCTGGATCAGGTTCTGTTTCAAATTCTGGCTCAAGATTAAATATTGCATATTCTGATTGTTACAGAATAACTTGCTTCCCCGTGGCACCTCCTATTTTAAGTATTGCTTGTAGTTCAACTGCCGTCGGCGGAACTTCTTATTCTTTTAATGCTCTACAAGATCCAGATATTGGAGGTGTAGCGAATGTAAGTTCATATCAATGGTCAACAAACCCTAGTGCGGGAGTTGTTATTAGTAATCCGAATTCAGCCATAACAAATATTACATTTCCGCAATCAAATCAAAGTTATACCGTAACCTTAACCATTGTGGATGCTTGTGGAGTACAAACAGACGCAACCACAGTTTGTAATGTTGATGTTACCCAAGATTATTGTGGGATTATTTATGTTTGTTCTGCTACTGGAAATGATGCAAATCCTGGCGGGCCAGATAATCCGGTTGCTACGCTTAGCCAAGCCTTGGCCCTAGCAGCGGGTTCTGCTGGGACTCGTCTTGCAATAAAAATGAAAGAAGGAAATTATACTGAATCTAATCCAGTCAATTTAATTGATGATGTTTTAATTGAAGGTGGTTTTCAACAAGTAGGAAGTGATTGGATTAAAAGTAGTAATGCCATTACATCTATTACGATGAGTGGTTATGAAAGTATCAATAGTAGTATTCAACACAGGATTGGATTTAAATCTAACGGTGTTTCTGATTGGACTTTGAAAAGTTTGACAATTAGTACTACTAATATTACTGGGCAAACTACTAATAATAGTGGACGATCAAATTATGCAATTTGGATAAATAATTCGTCCAATTATAAAATTAAGGATTGTTCAATTAATTCAGGAAATGCAACTGGTGGAACAGATGGGAATGATGCGAATCCAGGCGGAAATGGAAATGGTGGAAGTTATGGTGGAGCAGGGGAGGATTCTTGTTGGGGAACTGATCAGGGAGGCTCTG
>CALBCY010000246.1 GCA_937927195.1 uncultured Chitinophagales bacterium | reverse complement strand
AAAGCCCATTTCTTCTGCCTGATGATGTGCTCGGTGCAACTTCCACAAAAACTCATATTCATGAGCAGACCTATGGTACCAGTATTGAAGCAGATCATCTGTAAATAGGTAGATGGCAAGAACAGGGAAAATATTCCAAGAAGTGAAAAAAGTGGAAAGTTGAGGAGCAATAAAATTACCGCAAAGAATCACTATTAAAACTATTCCAGGTTTGATAAGCAAAGACAGCACGACAAAGCCACCTGCTTCTTGAAGCCAGTCACCTAAATTTCTTTTTGTTGACTTTAAATAGCCTGCAAAAATTTCAAACAAGGCAAAGAATAACAATATTCCAAATACCAGATAGTAATCCAGACTTGCAATTCCTTTTAATAACGATTCAATATTTTCCAACTAAGTACTTGGTTGATTTAAGCCCTTTGGCGATAAAACCAAGGGGAAGACATGTTTACCTTAACACCTTTGCCTATAAAACAAAAGGAAAGCCATGTTTAGCCTAAGCTCCTTTGGTGATAACAACAAAAGGAAGCTATGTATCCGATAAACAAATCCTCTTAAATATAACAGATTATTGGGGCTTTGAAAAAAAAACCAGCTATTTTTAAGACTCTGCGCTTTAAGAAGGAATTAATGCGACCATTTGAAGCCGATTGGCGATGCAGATTTAGTTGGATTGTTTTAGATCCTTGGCTCTTCTTAAATAAGACTTCCAAGTATCGGCTGATTGTAAGCCTGGCATAATAATTTTCTGATCGATGTTTATGCTTGGCATTTGGGAGATAAAATTTTCTTTTGCAAACTTTCGATCAATTTCAATTTGACCTTGACCATTCTCTGTTGACAAAAACTCTTCGATGACGCTTTGATTTATGCCAATATTTTGTGCAGATTGAATTAATTCATCCTGATTTCCAATGTTTGTTCCATCTGTAAAATAGCTCCTCATGATTTCATTGGCCATATTGATTTTCAATTTCTTATTTTTAATCAATTGGAATAGGCGATGCGGCTCAATGCTGCGAGGGATTTTTTTTATTAATCTGTAATTTATAGAAATGCCTTCTTCTTCGGCTTCAAATTTTAAACTTTTAGCCATTCCAGGTTTGGTCTTCTTTGCGAAAGCTTCTTTTGGGACTCCTTCTATCGGAATTTCAGGATACAATAAATATGATTTCAATTCAATGTCCAAATAAAGCTCTTGTAACAGTTCCTGCTCAATCCTTAGCAGGCGATTTAATCCAATAAAACACCAAGGACAAATTAGGTCAAAGAAGAATTCCAAATGTATGGTTTTCATGTTCTTGTTTTAGCAATGAAATAGGTCTTATTCAAGAGGGTTTGCCAAAACTATTTCACCTTAAATGGAAGCCTGACTGTTTTCAATTTTGTTCCTTGCGCTGTTTCAAATTCTTCAAAAGTATTCTTATTCTTGTGAAATGCCGAGTTTTCCAATTCTTCGATTTCCAGAATCGGTGCAAGGCAAACATCTTCACCAGAAAAGAGTTCCACCCATTGATCTCTGGTTTTTGTTTCGAAAAGTTTTATTACCTCATTCTTTGGAAAAACATGGTTCATCAGTTCCATTTGATATTGTTTTTGCCAATCGGGTTTTTCTAAAATTTCACATAGTCTATTCCAAAATTTCAATTCCAAGGCTGCAACTGATAACCATTTTCCATCAGAACATTGATAAGGAGAATAGTTAACAGCTGTTTTCCCATTGATCACGTTGAATAAACGGTAATCCAAATCAAGGGAAAGAAAACTGTAAGGGACTGTCAAAAAAGGCATGACTGCATCGCTCAATGCAACGTCAACATGACTGCCTTTGTTTGTTTTTAGTTTTTTTATTAAAGCACCTTGCAAAGCCATAACTGCCATGTAAGCCCCGCCAATATCGGCAAATTGAGTGTCAGGAACAATTGGTCGTCCATTTTCATCTTTTATCAAACTCATTACGCCTGAATAAGCCAGATAATTAAAATCATGTCCGGCTTCTTTTGAAAAATCATTGTTCATTCCATACCCAGTCAAGGAAACATAGACTATGCTCGGATTGATTTTTTTTATTTCATCATAACCCAAACCCCAAGCATCCATTGCACCGGGTCGAAATTGCTCTATTAAAGCATCCGCTCCTGAAATCAATTCGATTAACTCCCCTTTTCCAATTTCGTCTTCATAATCAATCGTTTTTAGCGTCTTATTGTGATTGAGTTGGTGAAATATTGGGTTGGCACCATCGATAAATTTTATGCCCATTTTACGAGCATAATCTATTCTTTTGGGGCTTTCTATTTTGATGACTTCGGCTCCCATTTGGGCCAATAGGTGAGTTGCCAATGGACCGGGAAGCAGCCTTGTGAAATCGATTATTTTTATTCCTTGGAGCATAGATTTGGAGTTTTGGGCTGGGTGGTTCTTGTTGTGAACACGAAGATACGCTGCCACGAAGTTTAAAATTTCATCCTAAAAACAAGCTTTGTTTTTAGGATGAAATTAAGGGATAGAAAAGGCAATTTAAGCGGTTGCGGTTGCCATTTTATTGTATTCGAGAATGGATTTTCCTGCTTCCGCATGTGCTCTTAAACTTAAAGGAACATCCCAGCGAGGACCCAATTTTTCTTTAAATCCATCACAGTCTGCTACGAATTGTTTGATCCCAACAAAGTCTATGTATGAAATAGCTCCACCAGTGAAGATTGGGAATCCCCAACCAAGAATGGAACCGATGTCTCCATCAATTACAGAATTCAAAACACCTTCTTCCAGGCAACGGAAACTTTCCAATGCTTGTCTGTGTAAAATACGTTTTTTGATGATTTCTTTGTCAATTGCATTTACGTCAGATTTGTAAAGGTCTTTTAAACCTGCCCAAAGTTTCTTCTTTCCACCTTTCGGGTAATCATAAAAGCCTGCGCCATCTTTTTTACCTTTTCTTCCATGATTGACCACCAAGTCCTTGACCATTTTATAAACTCTTTCTTGAAATGGTTGCTTGTTTGGTGTTGGATCACTTTCATGAACATGCATGCTCAAAGTAAGCGTAACTTCATCGTGAACAGCCAAAGGACCAACGGGCATTCCGGCTTGCTTGGCAATGTTTTCAATTACTGAAGCTGGAACCCCTTCTTCTAGGAGAAACATGCCTTCACTTACGTAAGTTCCAAAACAACGAGAGGTAAAAAATCCTCTAGAGTCATTTACGACTATTGGAATTTTACCTATTGAAGTGGTGTAATCCACCGCAGCAGCAATGGCTTTATTGTTGGTCTTTTCCCCAACAATTATTTCAACCAAAGGCATTTTATCGACTGGGGAAAAGAAATGAATTCCAATGAAATTCTCTGGTCTAGCAGAAGACTTTGCCAATAATGTTATTGGGATTGTGGAAGTATTGGAGGCATAAATTTTATCGGCCCCCAAAACCGCTTCGGTTTCTTTTGTGACTCTGTCTTTTAATTTTGGATCTTCGAATACTGCTTCTATTACCAAATCACAGGCTTCCATATCGGCAGGATCAATGGTCGTTTTTATTCTATTTAACAGTGCTTCTTTTTTTTCTGGAGTTGAACGTTTTCTAGCAATTGCCTTGTCCAGAATTTTATTCGAATAGGCCTTTCCTTTTTCCGCTCCTTCAATTGTTACGTCTTTTAGAACGACCTCCATCCCTGCTTTTGCAGAAACATAAGCTATTCCTGCGCCCATCATCCCAGCACCGAGTATTCCTAATTTTTTAACTTCATATTTGGGTTCGTCCTTTGGCCTTGACTTTCCTTTTTTGGCAGCTTGCATTCCCATGAAGCCAGTTCTAATCATATTTTTGGCTTCTTTGGATCTACATGCTTTGGTGAAATAGCTCGCTTCAATTTCTAAAGCTCGATCTATTGGAATTTGAAGACCGTCGTGGGTTACTTTTAAAATATAGTTTTGAGCTGGATAATTTCCATGGGTCATTTTAGAAATATTACCAACTGCTCCCATGATGGTTTGCAAGCCATTGGGTGTCCACAAAGCACCACCTGGTATTTTGTGTTTCTTATTGTCCCAAGGTTGAACGGCATTGGGATTGTCTAGAATCCACTGTTTTGCTTTGGCCAATAAATCTTCTTGATTTTCAGCGATTTCATCAACCAATCCATCTTTGAGTGCTTGAGGAGGTCTGGCTTCAGTTCCTCTTAACAAATAGGTCAAACCTGTTTGGATTCCCATTAAATAAGGAGCCTTAACGGTTCCACCGCCACCGGGAATCAACCCGACTTTGGATTCTGGAAAGCCCAATTTTATTTTAATATCATTCAAGACTATTCGATGATGGCAAACCAAGCAAAGTTCCATTCCACCGCCCAAAGCTGTCCCGTTGATTGCAGCTACAAAAGGCTTTCCTGACTTTTCTAATTCTCTCATTTTTTGATGCGCTAAAGAGACTCCATCAAAGAAGACTTTTGGATCATCGATGGGCTTAGCCAGGAAACGGAGATCTCCGCCAGCCATGAACATTCTTCGACTGGAAGTCACAATTACTCCTTTTACGTTTTCATCGGCTATGGCCGTCTTTCCTATTTCATAAAATGCTTTGATAAAATCGAAGCTGTATAAATTAGCCGGCTCATTTACTTGATTTATATTAACGGTTGCTATTCCATCGGCATCAACTGAATATTCGAGTTGATCGTTTTTTATTGTATTTGACATTCTACTTAGTTGTTAGATATTAGAATTTAGATTTAAGATTTCACTGCTAGACATTTTTACCCATGCAGGTAAGATTATTTTAAATAGATTTTTTATCAATTGCATTTTGTCTAGTCCTTATATTTTAATTAGACTCTTTCGATGATTGAAGCGATGCCCATTCCACCACCAATGCATAAGGTGATCAGACCGGTATTTAAATCTCTTCTTTCTAATTCATCCATTAAAGTACCCGTTAGCATACAACCAGTGGCTCCAAGAGGATGACCGAGGGCTATTGCGCCTCCATTGACATTGACCTTGTCATGGGCAACTCCCAATTTCTCCATGAATAACATCGGAACCGAAGCAAAAGCCTCATTTACTTCAAATAGGTCGATGTCACCAACTTCCATTCCAGCTTGTTTTAGTGCTTTCTC
>CALBCY010000245.1 GCA_937927195.1 uncultured Chitinophagales bacterium | reverse complement strand
AAAAGGGCAACTGGATTTTTCTGGTTGCCCTTTTTTCATGCATTTCATTCATTATAGGCTGTTATAGTTGTTAGGTTTTTAGGGGGTTCAGAATAGAGCAACCGCCCATTGTTGGTTTTTTACCTCAAATTTCAAACGGTTTGTGGTTCACTACAAATTCAGCTGATGGCACAAATCAGCACAGATCGTCACAGATTCACTTATTCGCCCGATTCACCGATTCTTATGGCTTGTGGGATTTGTGGGGTTCCCTGAATATTTCAATGAATAAAGCAGATTTTCATTGGTTGCTTGATTACTTAAATTAAGGGGAAATATGCTTGTTTGTGGTTCACTACGAGATTCATTTCACGAAAAAAAAGAGCGCATTGAAACAATGCACTCTTTCTAAATCTATTGTCTGCCAATAGATATTATTTATTGATTAATACTACTTATATTTCGAACTTAATTCCTTGAGCAAGTGGCAACTCGTTACCGTAGTTGATTGTATTGGTTTGACGTCTCATGTAGGCTTTCCAAGCATCTGAACCAGATTCTCTTCCTCCACCAGTTTCTTTTTCTCCACCGAATGCTCCACCGATTTCTGCACCTGAAGTTCCAATATTTACATTCGCAATTCCGCAATCAGAACCAGAAACAGAAAGGAAGTTTTCAGCTTCACGCATGTCCGTTGTCATAATTGCAGAAGACAATCCTTGTGGTACACCATTTTGGTATGCTATTGCCTCTTCCATTTTTGAGTATGGAATCAAATAAAGAATTGGAGCAAAAGTTTCTGTTTGAACAATTTTCATATCGTTCTTGACTTCCGCAACACAAGGTTTTACGTAGCAACCCGATGCATATTTTTTGCCTTTAAGTGCACAGCCGTTAACAACAATTTTTCCGCCTTCTTTTTTGACTTTTTTGATGGCGTCCTCATATGTTTTTACAGCATCTTTGTCAATCAATGGCCCCATGTGGTTGTTTTCATCCAATGGATCTCCTATTTTCAATTGTGCATATGCTTTAACCAATGCTTTTTTAACCTTGGTCATTACTTTTTTATGTACGATCAATCTTCTTGTTGAAGTACAACGTTGTCCGCAAGTTCCAACAGCTCCGAAAATGATGGCAGGTAAACACGTTTCAAGGTCAGCATTTTCTGTAATGATGATTGCATTGTTTCCACCCAATTCCAATAGAGAACGTCCTAAACGCGCACCAACTGTTGCAGAAACGGCTTTGCCCATGCGAGTTGAACCAGTGGCTGAAATCAAAGGTAATCTGTGATCGGCAGCTAGTGTTTCACCTAATTTTCTTCCACCATTTACAATGCAAGAAACCCCTTCAGGAACATTATTTCTTTCGAAAACTTGATTCACAATGTGTTGACAAGCAACTGAAGTAAGTGGTGTTTTTTCTGAAGGTTTCCAAATACAAACATCTCCACAAACCCAAGCAAGCATTGCATTCCAAGCCCAAACAGCAACTGGGAAATTGAAAGCAGTGATGATTCCAGTCAAGCCTAATGGATGCCATTGCTCGTACATTCTATGATTCGGTCTTTCAGAGTGCATGGTCAACCCGTATAATTGACGAGAAAGTCCTACAGCGAAATCACAAATGTCTATCATTTCTTGAACCTCACCATATCCCTCTTGAAGACTTTTTCCCATTTCATAAGAAACCAATTGACCCAAAGGCTTTTTGTATCTTCTCAATTCTTCACCGATCTGGCGAATAACCTCTCCTCTTTGAGGTGCAGGTACTTTTCTCCATGATTGAAAAGCTTCTTGAGCAATTTCAATTACTTCGTTGTATTCCTTATCGGTAGTCGATTTAACCTTGCCTATTAATTCTCCGTCAACAGGAGAATAGGAACTTAAATATTTGCCTTTGCCGTCTAGCCATTGCAAACCAGTTGAGGTTCCGGCATTCTTTTCCTCGATACCCAATTCTTTTAGGAAATCCAAGGACTTAATACTTTCTAATGTTGCGTTCACTTTTATATGTTTAGTTCAAAATTTGTGCAAAAATAACAATGCTTATCCAGCTATTTAGGATTTGTATGGAAAAATTACTTTATGAGTAGGTTTTAGATTCCTTATTTTAGAAACTTAGCATCAAGTTAAGTTTCAATCCATTTATTTACAATTGATTAATATTATTTATGTCCATCTACTTACGGCTATTTAAATGGATGGTTTTGATCCAGTCTGTCGTTTTATTGCCCCTCTTGCCTCAAGGCTTCAAATAATGCGATGGATACCGAATTGGCAAGGTTGAAAGACCTGACTTTGCCTGGAAATGGAATTATCAGGTTGTTTTCATCATTTCGTCCTTTGATATCGGGTGGTAATCCATCTGCTTCGCGGCCAAAAACCAGGTATTGATCTGAGTCAAATTCATAATCCCAAAATGAAAGTTTTCCGTGTGAAGAAAAATAAGCCAATCGATCTGGCTTTCTTTGTTCTAGAAAATCATCAAAGGATTCATAAATAAAATGCTCAAGGTCAGGCCAGTAATCCAGTCCGGCTCGCCTTACTTGCTTGTCTGTAATTTCAAAGCCAAGAGGTTTGATTAAATGCAAAACTGAATTGGTCGCCACACAAAGTCGTCCTATATTTCCAGTATTATTGGGAATTTGAGGATGAACTAAAACTATGTTGTACGGCATTTTGAATGATGAATGATGAAATTAAGTACTCGAGCACCTGCATTTAAGTGGACGATGAATAAAATGAAAAAAGTTTAGACTCGAAATTAATCCAGTCTAAACTTTTTTATTAGTGATAGTGAAATAAATTTCAAAGAACTATTTCACCATATCTCCCATAACATTCATCGCTTCTTCTAAATAAATGTCTTTGGTCAATCTTACCAACCAATCAGCGCTGGTTTTTTGTTTAACTGTATCGTTTACCATTTCATAAGCATCTTCTTCCAAAAGCAAAGCATTGAAATCAAGTACTGTATCTTTCAAGTTTTTGTATTTTTCAGCTTCTTCTTTTCTCTGACATTTGCCTTCGTTGTAAACATCTAATTGCATGTTGTAAGAAGTCAATTCTTTGTTGGTCTTTCTTCTTCTAGCATCCTCATCAATCAAATTCATTACTTTATTTTCCTTAATTCTTGCATAGCTGGCTTTCACTAAATTATCAATTTTGAAATCTACTTCTGATTGTTTGTATTTCGAAGCATCAATTTCATCGTAAGGCATTGCAAAATCTTGTTCTTTTTCTCCAGTTTCAATGTAAGTATAAGAATCTGGTAAAATAATGTCTGGAATCACTCCACGATGTTGAGTTGATTCTCCATTTATTCTATAGAATTTTTGAGTTGTCATTTTCAATGCACCCAGTGGTCCAAGACCATCTAAGCTTGTAGAAGCTACTTCATTAGAAGATTCGTAGCCTTCTTTGTAAGCATCTAAATCATAGAATCTTTGGACGGTACCCTTTCCATAAGTTGAGGCACTTCCTATTACTATTCCTCTTCCATAATCCTGAATTGCCGCAGCCAATATCTCAGATGCACTTGCACTAAATGAGTTCACCAAGATGATAAGTGGACCATCATAAACCACACCCGGTGTAGTTTGACGACTGTTTGGCAATGGATAAGCTCTGTTCTTGTCTTTGATTTGTACGATTGGGCCTTCGTCGATAAAATGGTCTCCGATGCGAACAACATCTTCCAAAGCACCACCACCGTTGCTGCGTAAATCGAGAATGACTCCGTCTACATTTTCTTCTTTCAGTTTTTCCAATTCAGTTTTTATGTCAGATGCACATCTTCTTCCGAACGAGTTTTTGAAATCTGCATAGAATTTAGGCAGTTTGATGTAGCCTATTTTATTGTCATTTTCTTCTAAGATCGCAGACTTAGCATAGGTTTCTTCCAATAAAACAACGTCTCTAATGATTGGAATTACTTTTATTGAGCCATCTGCTTTTTTCACAGTTAACCTGACTTCGGTTCCTTTTTTTCCTCTTATGAGTTGAACAGATTCTTTCAAAGGCATTCCAACAACATCAACAGGTTCTTCTTCTCCTTGTGCAACTTTTAGGATTAAATCATCAACTTCCAATTCTCCTTGAAGGTAACAAGGAGCTCCTGGAACAATTTTTACAACTTTGATGTATTCTTCTGTTTCCTGAAGTGATGCTCCGATACCTTCCAATTTTCCTGATAATTTTATATCAAAATCTTCTTTATCTTTTGGTGGGAAGTAACTGGTGTGCGTATCAAATACATTGACGATTGCATTGATGTAGTTTGCAAATCGATCATTATTGTCATCACGGTTCAATCTTACAAACCATTTATCATAGGTTTTTCTTACTTTGTCTCTGGCTTCTTCTTCCAAGAGTGCAAATTCTTTTATCTCAATGGTTGTATCGTTTTCCTCAATGGCAAGTTTTTGAGCTTCCATCTTGCTGACCAATTTGTCCAAGACTGAAAATTTCAAAACCTTTCTCCAACGGTCTTTGAGTTCCCCTTTATTTGAAGAGAAATCAACTTTATCGTAGTCTGTTTCAATAAATTCTTCCTTGGTAAAATCAAATGGTTTATCTAGGAACTCTTTGTAATAGTTTTCTGATTCAGCCAACCTTTTGACATAAATTTCATTTGCTTTGTCAAAGAATTCGAAATCCAACTTTTCCAGCAAATCATCTATGCTTAATCTGTAAGGATCCAATTCTTTTATATCTGACTGTGTAAAAAACCTCTTTCCATAATCTAGTTTCAGAATGAATTCATCAAAGAAGATACTAGAAGTTTCATCGTCAATGGATTTGGGATCGAAATGAAATTCATTTAACCTATCCAATAAGATGTCTACAAGAACCTGGTTCTTGTAATTGTCTTCATCTTCGCTTTTTTCGAAATTATTGGGAGCATTAAAAGCAGAAAAAGAAAGTAGGATTGCAATCACCCCGAGGCTTAAAAACAGTTTGTTCATATTTATAAAATTTAATCAACTCAGGAAGGTCTTTTGGTTAAACGAAAAAACCAATCCCATAGTTTATATTTTTCAGTTTAAATTCGGTACTATTTATCAGAGATTCAAAGATTTCAGCGTCTTCGAAATAGCATCAAAAGAGCTGTGTTGATAATTAGTTAGTAAAGGTGAAATTCCACAAGTTCCCAGCGATGTATCAGAAAAAGAATAAGTAATCTAAAATTCCTACATCTATTAACAAATATACCTGTTAATAAGTAGTTTAGGAAAATATCGCCAATTTTTATGCGCTTTATCCAAGCAGTTGCATCGAATCACAAAACTCAAAAATCCTGAATTTCATTTCACTATAAATAAGACAGCAAAGCATAGCAAATTGTTACTTATATTGGGGTTCATTTAACAATAATTATAGAAATGCCGTAATATTTTACTATAATCAATGTATTTATTTTGGTTTTCGTTATTTTTGAGTGAATTGTTTATGCTAAATAGTCAATATGATTTTTGATAGATTAAAAAACGTGGTCAAATCCTATGTAATGGATTTTGTTGAAAAAGGTGAGCAGAAATTTGGAATGGATCCAGATCTTACTGATGATGAATTCGAGGAATGGAAAAGAGAACAATATTCAGACTACGAAAAGAAATACCGATTTGATCCAGATGATGACTACAGCAGTTCGAGTAGAAGTTCGAAACCTTCTGCGGCCAAAAAGAAGGCGCAATATTTCAAAGATTTGGAATTAGATGCGACTGAAGATTTTGATGTGATCAAAAAGCAATACAGGAAAATGATGAAAAAGTGGCATCCAGATCGTTTTCAGAATGAACCTGAGAAATTAAAAAAAGCAGAAAAACTAACTGCTAAGTTAAACGAGGCTTTTGCTTATTTTGAAAAAATTCATGGTAAAAAATAGGGTTCTTTCGATTAGAGATCTATTTGAATAAAAGCCATCCTTCCAAACTATGTTCCCATTTCATGAAAAACAGCTCAATTAGGTGTTTGGTTAAATCCATTTCATCTTATAAAATCATTTTCTACCTATTAAGTACTATTGCATTAATTTTCAACACTTTAGACATACAAGGTCAAAGAAATAGGTATAGACAGTCCAACAGAAATGTCAGTGTTTCTTTTATTGTTAAAAGTGCCACTTCTTTAAATTCCGATAAAATTTATATTACTGGTAATCTGCCTGGATTTGGTCCTTGGGTTCCTAATAAAGTCGCCTTGTTTAAGTATCCCGATGGAAGTTGGATTGCTACTTATAAAATGCCAGTTGGGACACCAATCGAATTACAATATACTCGTGGATCTTTTGAGAAGGTTGAAACAGACCGTGAAGGCGATGAGCTCCTCCATTCATTTGTTTTAAGCAGAGATACTTTGATCAAACACACCATACGATCATGGAAAGGCAGTGCAGGAGGTAATTACAATGAAAGTCCAATAAATAGCAATCCAAAAGTGGTAAAGGTTAAACCTGTAAAACCGGCTTTTCAATTTGTGAGAAAACATCAAGACCTTTCCTCAGATGGGGTGAGCAGGCGTAAAATCACCGTTCATTTACCAAAGTCTTATGAGACAGATGAGCAAAAGAATTATCCTGTCGTTTATGTCCATTTGGTTCCTGTTTCGGGAAGCACAGATCAACTAAACGAGCGAATGTTCGATACTGGTGTAATAGCCAAACAATTGATGTTAAATGGAGAATCTGATGAATTCATAACGGTCATGGTTCACAGTAGCGCAGATTATACTTTGGGGAGATTCTCGACCAGTCAATATTATCCTTACCGTAATTTTCTACTCAATGTTGTAAAGCCTTTGGTGGATAATAAATATCGAACCAAAGCTGATGCCGCTAATACTGCAAGTCTGGGAATTTATTCTGGAGCTTTGATCAGCTTTTTGTTGACTTGGGAACATTCTGAGGTCTTTGGAAAATCTGCTTGTATCAATCCGATATTCGAATCTACGGCTAAATATTTCACCTATGCCAAACAAGTACGGGAATCTATAGAAACCAGTACTGGATCTTTTTATTTTGATTCTGGCTCTACCCGCCCCGATCTAAGGTTTGAGCCTGGAATTGAGCGAATGATAATGGTGCTGAATGAAAAGGGTGTATATCCAGAATTTTACCAAGGCTCAGAGCATTCAAATGCAGATTCAAGAATAAGAATAAAAAGAGCTTTGCAGCATTTGTTTGGTTGGTAAGACTGCTCTGTTTGATTTTAAGAAAATCAATGAGTGGAACAAACGTGGAACAAACGTGGAACAGACGCGATAAATCGTGTTGCCACCTTTCAGATGATACAATAGACATGGATGAATCAGAAGAACAAACAAAGGCGATAAATCGCGTTGCCACCTTGCTGCTATTAAATAGAAGGAATCAACTTGCTGTCGGGAATTAAATAGTTTATACTTCTTCGTATTCAGTTATATCTACTACTGGGAGACTTGATTCCCATTCCTGAAATTTACTTATTTCACCTCGAATGGAATTGATCACAAAACCAATGATGGTTACATCGTCCATTAAGCCCAAAACAGGGGTGAAATCTGGTATGATGTCCAATGGGTTTATCAAGTATAAGAAAGCTCCAACCGTAAGTAAAAGGGACTTGCGTGAAACGTTTTGATAATCGCCTGTGCGCCATGCTTTTAACAACCTAACCAAAGAATTTAGATCATCCCATATAGAATCAAAAATACCCTCTTTATTGTTGGTTTTATTGATGACCTTTTCAAGAATCCTCTTGGTTTTCATCGGATCATTCAATATGCTTTGTGCTTCAATTGTTGCCTTATCGAGATGCGTTTTTTCTTTTTCGTTCATGGTTGCTGTTTATGGCTGAGATTAAAGCTAATTAAATTTACAATCTTATCAAACCTCAAGCCTATTCAAATGGGAGTTTCATAAGCATTATGCAACTCCTTCATGAACATTAATTCGAATTAGGCATGAAATTGTTCCATCAAAAGAAAGAAAGCTGAATAAATAACATTATTTAGCATTTGGAAAAGTTGCAATAAAAGCTTTGAAGCATGCTCTTGATCTTATTTAGCCGATCAAACTTTTGGGCAAGTTTTCTTGCTTTAAAGAGCCACCTGCAATTTTAAGAACAAAAATGCCATTGTTTTTTTCTAGCCAATCTTTCATTTCAGAGGTGAGCATTTTCATCAAATCATCATAATTACCAAAAACCTGTGTACTGATTCCATTGGTTTCTATTTCAAGCTCTGGATAGGATTTCATTTTAAGAATAAAGTCAATCACCTTTTCTTCATACTTTTCAGTTAAAGGGTATAAACTGATTTCAAGACTAGCTTGCATTTTAGAAGACATGTTTTTTTGGTTTTAGAAATTTATTGGTGAAAGGAGAACTGACGATTTTTCCATTTCAATTCTTAACGAACTTTTGCCTAAAGCCATTTTCAGTTTGGATAAAATAAACTCCATTATCTAAATGCTGGATACTCATATTTGATCCATCGTAGCTTTTTGAAATGACTTTCCTTCCTTGGATATTGTATATAGCAACAACTTTGCCCTCAAATTGTTTGTTCAAAACAATAAAGTTCGATGATGGGTTGGGATAAAGCTGAAAATCAATTGCTTCGTTTAACTCTTGATTAGGAAGACCAAGAACGGGGTAAGCATCGAGTATTAAATCTATTCCCAAATGGTCATTGCTTGAATTTTTATCATAGTAAAAATTGGGTTCAGTAACCCAAACATCAATGCTAAGTTGATCTGTAATGTTATCACCAATGTAATAAACATTCAAATCTTCAATAAAGACAAATTCACTTTCTCCAGGGTTCAGAACAAATTCATTGAATGAATATTCGTAGGTAACAAAATTGCCACAATCACTTTCATCTGAAAATCGAAAAACCAGATTAAAGGTGAAAATTTGTTCATCTCCAAAATTCTCTACTTCTACAAAAATATTAGAGAAATTGATTTGTTGAATATCTTCCTGAATCAAGCCGCTGTTCAATTGAACCTGCATATCAGAAACTGCAAGATCAGTGAAAAAATATTCTGTTTCATCAACTCTTTTGTATTGTTTTACAAAGGAAATAAAAAGTTTATTTCCAGCGACGAAGACATTTTCATCGTTCAATTCAAAATCTATTATATTTTCTTCAAATTTGTAAACCTGGGAAAGCTCCCACGAATCGGACAAGATGCTCAGTCGTACACTGTCACCGTCCTGTTCAAGAATACCCAACTCACCATTGCTTGATTTTATACTTATTAATTCATTTGTAATATTCAGCAAACTTTCACTTTCGTTCAAATTCTGATCAAGGAGAATTAAGTCATTATTTATTAAGGCTGCTATTTGGCCACTTGGGTTAAAAAATAACTGATCAACAATTACAGAAGAATTAATTGTAACATTAAGACTAGAATCGATTATCATTAGTCCATTTTCATGGTGAATTAGCAATTCAGAATTGTCAAGGAGTGCGATTTCTTTTATTGAAATGTTTGGCAATAAGACTGCCTTCTCCGAAATCAATGTGCCATCAATGTTGTAACTCTTGATGAATTTTTCCTCTGGAAAATCTATGTTCTGATGGAGGGTCAAATAGGTAGAATCACTGGTTTTTAAAAGGTCAATGATTTTATATTCGAACAATTCTAAACTTTGAATAGTAGAGTTTGCGTTGACTTTGGTTATACTGCTAAATTCAATATCACTGGTACAGGAAGTAAATCCAGTTCCAAATAATAAGTAAAGGCTCTCATTAAAAGTTAATATTTTATGATTACTTAGATTTGGTCTATAATTCCCGCTATTTAGTGAATACTCATTTTCAATTCCTCCACTGTTGTAAACAGAATGAAAATAATTCTCACTAATATTGGTTTCTGAAACTGCTGCGCTTAAAGCAATAAATTGTTGATTGTTGAGTATTTTGAATTCTAGCAATTTAGAGTTTGGGACAGGACTGATGGTTCGCTCTAAAAACGCTGTTTGGGCTTGAGCATATATTGTTGTAAAACAAAGAATTAGGCTAATAATTTCTTTGAGGTGAGTTTTAATTTTATAGCGCATCGTTTTCAATATAACCAGAGTTCAAAGTAAGGTAGAAAGAAGTTTTTATTTGATTGTCAAAAATTTGTAATTATTTATTTGTGGCAGGTGCTTTGTTTCATTGAATCAGCTGGATTCGCCTGCCGCAGGGTCGTTTCGGCACAAAACACATATGACTTAAACACATAGGACACATAGGACACATAGAAAAGGGAACACATAGGTCTCCTTTGTCAATTTCATTTTCCAGCATCGTGATCTAACAAAACGGATGCTATTCTAATTTTGTGGTAGGGTACTTTTTCTCCTAATTGAGCAAAAATATCTTTTAGGCTGCTTTCATTTTGCACCTTACTTCGTGCTTGCTTGATTAGATTCATTTCCTCTTCTGAAATGAATTGCATGAGATCTATTTCATATCCATTGTTAAACAATGTTACAAAATGGGAAAATATGGTTGTAACGGTAAGTTCACGTTCTTTGGCTATTTTATCTGGGTTTAAGCCTTTTTGGAATAGCTCGTAAGTCTTTAGATAGGTTGCTCCTTTTATGACTGTTCCTTCCTTCCCTTTACCGAGTACAAAATTACGGATTAGCATAGCAAATTCATCTCCGTATTTTTCTAGTTTGTATTCACCAACTCCAGAAACTTTTCTCAGAGCCATCAATGAAGTCGGCTTGAAATCAACCATTTCAGTAAGCGTGGCATCTGTGAAAACTAAATAAGGTGGAATGCCTTCTTTGTTGGCCAATTCTTTTCTGAGTTGACGCAACTTCTCGAAAAGATCGTCTTTGACCTGTTGGGTTTTTGATTTTGGTTTTGATTTTTTCTTTTGCTCTTCAATTCTCTTTTTGATTGAAGTCAATTGAACAAGATCTACTTTTTTATTCTCGAACAGTACAGCTTTACTTGCCTCCGTTAATCTAAGGGCACTGTTTTGATCGTAAGCGATTTCTAGCAAACCTAAATTCGTCATTTGGGCGATGTATTGTTGCCAATCAAAAATGGATATTTCTCGGCCTATTCCGTAGGTCTTTACATTCTGGTACCCTTTGAGAAAGACCTCCTTTCTACCTGAGCCACGTAGCACATCAACGACCATTCCCATTGCCTCACTTTCTCTAAGTCTGGCTACACATGAAAGGACCTTTTGACAAGTGACAGTCCCATCAAAATGATTTGGTGGATTTTTACAAACATCGCATTTTCCACAAGTGGTTTTCGGGTTTTCACCAAAATAATTTAGGAGAATGTTTCTTCGACAATTGAAGGATTCTGCGAACTGAAGAATCCTATCCAGCTTTTGAAGTTTAATGTCTCTCAAAGGACTTTCACTAAACATATCCCTAAAAATCTTCACATCACCATAACTATAGAAAAGTAAGGTATCGGAAGGTAAGCCGTCTCTTCCTGCTCTACCGATTTCCTGGTAATAACCCTCGATATTTTGTGGTAGATTGTAATGGATAACCCACCTGATATTGGATTTGTCGATCCCCATTCCGAATGCGATGGTTGCACAAACAATTTGGGTTTTGTCCTTGATAAAACTTTCCTGGGTGGTCGTCCTTTCCAGACTTGACATTCCAGCATGATAAAAATCAGCATCTATTCCGGAAGCTTGTAATTTCGCAGTTAGATCTTCTGTTGATCTTCGGCTTAGACAGTAAATTATTCCTGATTCGCCAGGCCTTTCTTTTATGAATTCTTGAATAACTTGCAGTCTATTTCTGCCTGGTAAAACTGTCAAGCTAAGATTGGGGCGATCAAAGGAAGCAAGAAAGGTTTCGCAGTTATCGACATTTAGTCGATCAATAATGTCTTGTCTGGTCAGTTTGTCTGCAGTTGCTGTCAAGGCAACCAATGGAACATTGGGAAACTGTTCCTTCAGATATCTTAGTTTGGTATATTCAGGTCTAAAATCGTGTCCCCAGCTTGAAATACAGTGGGCTTCATCGATTGCGAATAAATTGATTTCCAGTCGACTCATGGTTTGGATAAAAGAGGAAGTCAACATTTTTTCAGGAGAAACATAAAGGATATCGAGTTCACCAGAAATGGCTTGCATTTCTACATAGGATTGTTCTTTTCCAGATTGTGAGCTATTGATAAAACCAGCGCGAACTCCGTTGGCTTTCAAACCGTCCACCTGATCTTTCATTAAAGCGATGAGTGGAGAGATTACGATACAAATTCCGTCCATCACAATGGCAGGAATTTGAAAGCAAACAGATTTTCCTCCACCAGTTGGCATTAAGACAAGTGCATCATTTCCTTCCATAATATGGTTGATAATTTCACCTTGGAGTGATTTGAAGCTGTCATAGCCAAAATATTGCTTGAGTGCTTCCGAGGCTTTATCAATCATCGTTGTGTTTTCCATAATCCGTACTTTTTAGTCGACTTGTTTGTGATACGAGGAGATTAGGGTTTTATTTTTAGGCACAACCCATTTTACAAACAAAAAGCTAACAATAAATTCCTCCAAAAATAATGGTAATTTGTTGCAAAGCCTTGCCTTTTCCGAGAATCACTCTATTTTTTTTATAATTTGAAACATTCCTTCTACTAATACAATGCTTTTTTCAGATTTTGCAAGTATTTTAGAAGCGAATAATCGGTAGAAAATTGGGTCCAGCCAAAATTTCTGGAGATGTTTTTTAATAAAAAAACAGGATTTTTTTGTCTTCTAATGGAGATTGATAAAATTCATTTTTTGCCATAAACCCTAAACTAATTCATGCGCCGCAGTCTCTTAGCTCTTTTATTGTGTTATCTATTGATGGTATTTGCAGGTTTCGTCTATTATCCGAAATGGAAGCAAAGCCATACTGAAGCCACCATTAGTTGGGATGCTGGAGGTTATTATCTTTACCTGCCTGCGATATTTATATACAAGGATTTAAAAGAGTTAAAATTTCAACCTGAAATAATAAAAAAATACAAGCCTTCGCCACATTTTGATCAGGCATTTGTCCATGAGCAAAGCGGCAATCGGGTGATGAAATATTCTTGTGGTCAGGCCATTCAGTTTGCCCCCTTCTTTGCTATTGCACATGTCTATGCCTCAGCCAGTTCCATGTACGAAGCTGATGGATTTTCCAGGCCTTATCAATTCATGATGAGTTTTGGAGCCTTGCTTATTGCATTTCTCGGATTGTTTGTTTTGAGTAAAATACTTCGGCATTATTTTTCTGATGGGACCACCGCTTTGACTTTGATTCTGGTCGTCTTTGGTAGCAATTATCTGGACTATTCTGCTATCAATGGGGCAATGACTCATAATACGCTTTTTACTATTTACACCCTTTTGATTCTTACTTCTATAAAATTTCACAAAGAAGCAAGTTATTTCAAAGCGATTGTAATTGGCTTGTTGATTGGATTAGCAGCATTGACCAGACCGACTGAAATCATTGCTTGCTTAATCCCCATTTTATGGGGACTAGAAGGTTTATCTGTTGAATCGATAAAAAAAAGATTGCTGTTTTTCAAAAAGCATTTGCCAAAATTGATGATATCTGCCATTTGTTGTTTGGCCGTAGGTAGCTTGCAATTGATTTACTGGAAATATGTTTCCGGTGATTGGATTGTTTACTCTTATGAAGACCAGGGATTTAGTTGGCTCAGGCCACATTTGTTGGATGGCTTGTTTTCTTATCGAAGTGGTTGGTTGACTTATTCGCCAGTTATGTATTTCGCTTTGCTTGGATTTGTTCCTTTGTTTAAAGACTACCGCAAAGTATTCTGGGCTTGTCTGGCCTTTGGCGGCTTGTTTATTTATATTGCTTTTGCCTGGGACATTTGGTGGTATGGAGGCAGTTTGGGTCAGCGGACTATGGTTCAGACCTACCCTATTTTTGCTTTTCCAATGGCAGCATTTTTAAGTAAAATCACCAAGACCAAATGGTTGAAGTATTTCATACTAGCCCTGAGTCTTTTGTTTATCTATTACAATTTATGGTTGACTCATCAGGCGCACAAAGGAGGATTGTTGAAAGCTGGTGAAATGACCAGAACCTATTTTTGGAAAACTTTGGGGCGCTATGAAAAAGACCGCGATTGGAATAAATTCCTAGATACAAATGACAATTTTAAAGGTGAAATTGTTGATCCATTTACCATCGTTGAGAACAACTTTGAAAAGCAAGAGGAGGATAACCTAATCAATCAATGTGATCTTCCAGCTATAGAAGGTTCTGTCTCTTTGTGCATTAACCAAAAACAACAACACAGCCCGTTGTTCATTGGCCCTGTTGATAAACATTACAAATGGGTTCGAGCTTCAGCTGTTTTTAGGTCTGAAATTAAGGAATGGGATCTTTGGCAAGGGGCTCGCTTTCATGTTCGATTTTTTAAAGATGATGTCCTTGTAAAGGACAAGCACATTAGGCCATTTAGGATTCTAAAAAATCATGAAACCAGAACCATCTTTTTTGATGCAAAAGCACCCAAAGGGGATTACAATAAGGTGGGGATTGAATTCATGAATGGTGATTCAGAAAAACGATTGCTGATAGATGAGCTGAAGTTAATTGGATTTGATTAGAATTACCAATGGGGAGATTGAATGGAAAATAGGCATCTGTAATGACGCAATGAATCGAATTGCCGCCTTTTTTTGAAAGTATTCCAGCCAAACAGGAGTTGAAACGGGACAAACGCGACAAACGGAACAAACGGGACATAAAAAAACCATTCATGCCTTTGCGGGCATGAATGGCCTTAACAGATTGAAGTTGTTTTCCAACCTTGTATAAGTATAAATTTATCTTCTGAGGTCTATTGTTCCTTCGATGTGTTCCAATCGATCGTTGTTTAAAACCTGAATTACATAAATGTATGTTCCTTGTGGTGCTTCCATTCCATTTTCACCAATCAAGCCTGTCCATCCAGGAAGACTTCCGACACCATGGCTTTGGAATATCAATTGACCATTTATATCGAAAATACTTAGATCACTGTCTAATTGATTTGCATCTAGGTACTCGTTCAATTCTGATGAAACAAAGCTTTCATTTAAACCATCGTTGTTTGGAGTGAACACATCTGGAATTCTAAATCCATCAATGGTGCATTCGCCATGTGCTGTCACATCAATATACACGGTTGCTTGATCACAATAGTCTCCACAACATATTTCGTATTGCAATACGATTGTTCCAGGACCACCCAATTGAGGAACATAGATCAATTGTCCATCACCAGCTATTAGTACTGCACCGTTGTATGAATCTGAAGGTGTTAAAACCTCAATACTAGGCGTACAATCTGCAGGATAAACATCGTTGTTTAGAATTGACAAATACAAGGTTTGATTGTCAGCTGTTGTTCCGTAATCATTGTTGGCAACAATTGAGTTGTTACCACAATTAACCGTTAGGAAAACAATACCAGTCGAAGACAAACCATTGTTGTCACAAACTGTATAATTGAATTGATCTGCTCCACCGAAATCTTGATTTGGTGTATAGAATAATTGATCTTCAACTTGAAGAACCGTTCCATTCGACGGTTGATCAAATCCACATATTGAAATTGCATCTCCATCAGGATCATAGTCGTTGAATAGTACAGGGATTTGGATCACACCATTGCATTCACATGATTTATTGTCATTCAATGCAACTGGTGCTGTATTGGTTGAAATTCCATCCACAGTAACGTAGACAGTGGCAATATCAGTTCCACCATTTCCATCACAAAGTGAATAAGTAAAAGAGTCATTTCCTACGAAGCCTCCATTTGGAGTATAAACCAATTGCGAACCGTTTTGCGAAACTGTTCCGTTGACTCCATTATTAAATCCACACAGAGTCAAAGGATCATTGTCAAAATCACCGTCATTGCTAAGTACATCGATTGTAACGGCAATGTCAACTCCTGTTTCAACATAGTCGTTGACACCAATTGGAGGATAGTTTGTTCCTCCTTCTACTGTGATGTGAACTGTTGCTGTGGCAGAACCACCATTGCCATCACAAACTGAATAATTAAAACTATCCATACCACTAAAGCCAGAATTTGGAGTGTATATAAACATCGTTCCGTCGTATACTACAGTTCCATTGTTTGCAGCAGAAATATTCTGCGGACAAATAGAAAGGAAGTCTCCATCGTTGTCATAATCATTGAATAGTATAAAAATATTTACTGGACTGCCTTCGGTTGTACTAACATGATCGTCTACTGCAACTGGGTTTGTATTGTCGCCACCGACATAGATGGTTACCGTAGCCGAGCTGTATGCTCCGTTGCTGTCACATATTGTGTAAGTAAAGGAATCGTATCCAGTAAATCCGTCAGTAGGCGTATAAACAATATTGTTACCAGAAACATATGCTGAACCACTAGTTGGACTTAAATCTCCAGTATGATTACAGAATGAAATACTTCCGCCATCTGGGTCGTAATCGTTGTTTAAAACTGAAATGGTTACTGCTGCATTGTAGGTCGTTTGAGCATCGTCATTGACTGCAACCGGACCTTCATTTGTGCCACCACAGTCATTGGTAACGTTTACATATATCATTACTGTTTCACAATCGCCGCTGCTGTTGCAACCCGTTACAGCTATTTCATTTTCACCTTCAAATAATGGAAGCGGAGTATAATCGAAACAAGTGTTTCCATGCTGCTCGATTCCACATGTAAAGTTGCTTGAAATATCTTCTATTGTCATTCCATTTCCGCAGAAGTCAATGCAAATTTCAGTTGAAGTCTGGCTGGTATTGAATGGAGCAACACAAATGTTTTGATTTGGCTCGCATGGAGCTGCTGTTACAGTCACATAAACTGTTGCTTGATCAGAACTACCGTTCCCATCACAGATTGTATAAGTAAAAGAATCTGTTCCTTCGAAACCATCATTTGCTTGATATTGGAAGCCGTAAGCCGTAAGGGTTACCGTTCCATTTGCAGGACTCGCATCTCCAAAACTGTTACAGATGTACACTTGGTCGCCATCGGGATCAGAATCATTGTTTAACACATAGATGTCAGCAAAGCCTGAATCGTTGGTGTTTTGAGAATCATCAACAGCCACTGGTGGATTGTTCTCTTCATCACATTGACCAACATAGACAGAGATTTCAGCTGATTCACATTCACCATTGTTGTTGCAACCAGTAACTGTTATCAAATTATTTCCTGTAAAAGAAGGCAAAGGAAGAAAGTCAAAACACAATCCGTTTTGGTTACTGATGCTGCAATTGTAAATAGAATTGATGTCTGAAATTTCATTAACACCATACAAACAGAAATCAACACAAACAGTCGTTGAGTTTTGGCTGTCTAAGAATGGCAAAACACAAATGCTTTGGTTTGGATCACAATCATCTTGGGGAACCGTAATGTAAACTGTTGCAGTACTGCTTTCTCCATTGCCATCACAAATGGTGTAGGTAAATGAATCTGTTCCGTAGAACCCGTTTTCAGCTTGATAATCAAAACCGTCTGCTGAAAGGGTAATGCTTCCATGAGCGACCATTAGATCTGAAGCGGTATTGCAGTAGTAAATATTATCTCCATCGGGGTCAGAATCATTGTCGATTGCTGGAATGGAAACAAATCCATCATTATTGGTTGTTGCATTGTCGTCAACTGCCAAAGGAGGATTGTTGATCCCACAATTTCCAACTTCAACCAGCACCTCAGCAGTTTCACAATCACCTGAGGCATTGCATCCTGTGACACTGATAATGTTGTCACCCAAGAAGGCTGGAAGTGGAGTAAAATCAAAACAAAGGTTTCCATTGTTGTGATCAATACTACATTGATACATAGAAATAATACTTGTAATTTCTACTGGACCAGCTATACAAAAATCAACACATATTTCAGTAGGAGTTTGGTTTTCAAGGAAAGGTGGAACACACAGAACCATATCTGAATCACAATCATTTGGTAAAACAACGATTGTAACAGTTGCTTGATCTGTACCACCATTGCCATCGCAAATGGTATAAGTAAAAGTATCTGTTCCTACAAAGTCTGAATCTGGTGTATAGATGAATCCAGTTGAAGTGAAGACAACTGTACCATTTGATGCTTGTGCATCTTCTGGGACATTACAAATGTAAATTGGATCATTATCTGGATCGCTGTCGTTGTTAAGAATATTGATGCTAACAGAAGTTCCTTGATTTGTATTTGTGTTGTCATCAATTGCGATCGGAGGATTGTTTTCTGTGCAATCACCAACAGTCATATGAACCAAAACAGTATCACAGACAGAACCGCTACAAGCAACAATGGTAATTGTTTCATCACCTTCGAACATTGGCAGTGGTGTGTATTTCACGCAACCATCATCAAGAATTTGCAAACCACATTCATAAGTTGAGTGCAAGTCAGAAATCTCGTAAGGATATCCTGATTCAAAGGCACAAAACTCTGGACATATGATAACTGCTTCCATTGGTCCAGTACACTCATATATCGGATCATTTTCACAATCCTCCATGCAATCAATTACTGTGAAAGCTGGGCCGTTGACCAATAAGTCATAACAGAATTCACCATCGCTGAAAGCATACAGAAGGTCGTTCAATGAATCAAAAGCATTTAGATCTAAATCATCCGTATTGTAAACCAAACTGTGCACAGAATAAGATCCTGGCAAGTGGATTTGAGTTTGAGGATTGTTTGTAATTTCTATTATTTCACCAGTATCCGCATTTAACCAAAGGTAAACTAAAGAGTAAGCTTGCGGTATTACTGGATAACCATTGGTCGATCCATAAATTTCATCGCCATGACAAAATTCCTGACCAGAACAAGTCAATCCTCCAGCATCTGCTTGACAAGGTGTTGTGCATTCTTCTACTATTATTTGTGCTCCATTTATTAAAAGTGAACCACAAATCTCTCCTCCACCCTGTTGTAAAAGTTCAAAGATATCTGAAGGATTGGAATAATCTGCTGGATTGAATCCATCATAAATTAAAGTATGGATAAAATAGGTTCCTATTGAAAGTCCGTCAAAAACTGGAGAATCAGAAAATGCTTCAATTGATCCGTTTTCATCATTGACCAATAGATAAGTTATTTCGAAGCCATCTGGAATGACAGGAATTTCAGTAACAACAGCTACAGCAAGATCAGAAGTGCAAATACTATTATTTAATGGATCTAAATCCCCCGCTGAAGCCTCGCAAGGTTCACCATCACAGTTACCAATGCTAACGTTTACTGTTAAACTGTAACATTCACCATCTGTTCCAATGTATTGAATGTGAATGTAATCGTAGCCTATAAACTCCATCCCTTGTATGGGTGTATAAACCAAACAGTTGTTTGGTAAAATTTGAACACCACAATTGTAATAAGAGTAAGCCGAAATGTATTCTTCTACGTCAGAACCACAAGAATCAAGGCAAACTTCAATACTGGTTAGCGCTTCTGTACAAGTGGTCATATCATCACAGTCAATAGGATTCGGGCAAAGTTCAATAGGAGGAACAAAACCGAAATCAGCCGCCTCATAATTCTCACCTGCACCCAATGTAATTTCATAAGCCTCATTGGTTGTTAAGATATAATCGATTGGTCCATAACCTATGACTGAAGTATATTCACCAGCTGGTAGGTTGTCAAAAATATAATATCCGTCTGCGTCCGTTGTTGTTACAGAAATAATGTTGTTGTTTTCATCATAAAGGAAGACCGTTATGCCTTCCAAGCCAGGTTCACCAGAATCCTGAATACCATCGCTGTTTAGATCAATCCAAACATAATCTCCAATGCTTCCCAATTCCAGGTTAGGATAAAAGCAAAAGTGAATTCCACTGTAATATTCTCCTTCCTCCAAAACTATCATTATGATAGATTCACCACTAAGTGAATACCCATCAGGAGCGACACCAACATCAACTGAATAAGCTCCAGGTTCCAAATTATAAAAAGTGAACTGTCCGTTTTCGTCTGTCCACACGATTGTTTTGCTTCCATCTGGAGATACAAGTGAAACTTCAATTCCTTCTAAACCAGCAGAGCCATATCCGCAATTGCCATTGGGATCAATCTGGACATAACCATTAATCCCACCTAATTCTTCATTTGTTCCAAAAGTGAAATCGACATTCTCAATATTTGTACCACCTGGTAAATCTACATCCGTAATATTACCGTTGCAATTGAAATAGTCTACTGGACCATTTCCAACTTGAACAGAATAATCGCCAGGCTCTAAATCTCCAAAATAATAATCTCCATTTTCATCAGTATTCAAGGTTGTAACAATGTTTCCATATTCATCATATAGGTAAACCACCACTCCTTCAATACCTCCATCAGTAATACCATCACAATCAGCATCTTCAGAAACGTTTCCACTGATAGAGGATGTTTGTTCCGCTTCAATTAGACAGAAATAAATGCCATCATAGTTTTCTCCATTTTCAATGGTAATCGGAACAACGCCTAAGCTGACTAAAATATACTCATCACTGAATTCTCCTAGTTGAACCGAATAGACACTTCCATCTAAATTTCCAAATTGACAGAATCCATTGTCATCTGTTAACAAGGTCCCTTTCAATCCAGCGGGGCCGTACAAAGAACATTCAATTCCAATTAGACCTATTTCATTATCATCCTTTATACAATCACCATTTAAATCGACAAAAACATAACAGGAAATGGTCCCCGAATTTGCCTCTGGTGCAAAACCGAAATTGTTTTCCACATTGGTTTCTCCTGATTCCAAAACGATGGTATGAGCAGTTGTTCCACAAATTTCATAATTGTCTGGACCAACTCCCACTTCTACACTGTAATCACCAGCAATAAGGTTGGGGAAAATATAATACCCGTCTTCATCAGAGAAAACCAATTCATCAATATTCCCAAATTCATCGTATAGATAAACGACAATATTGGCCAATCCATTTTCGCCAGCATCTTGAATTCCATTGCAATTCAAGTCTTCAAAGACTTGCCCATTGATTTCAGCAACTTCCGTTTCAGTAACATAACAAAAGTTTAGTTCTGTATAATCTTCTCCTCCTTCAATGCTCACGGGAACAATTCCGATACTCACCAATTCAGCATCAATTGGGCCATCACCTATAGAAACGGAATAAAGGCCAGCACTTAAACTTTCAAAAATATAGTGGCCATAGGCATCACAAGTTGTTACAATTTTAAAGCCATCAGCTCCCAGCAAAGTAATTTCAATGCCTTCAACACCGAATTCATCCTCATCCATTATGCAATCACCATCTTCATCGATGAAAACATAACCAGAGACGGTGGCATCATTGGGATTGGCCAGGGATTTGAACTCCGACATTGCTTTGTTGTAAGAAACATTTTCGGATAAAGTTGCATTTGCAAAATTAGGAAGGCAGCTTCCCAAAATGAACAATGCGATGACTGTAAATATTTGGTCCTTGTAGAGTAAAATTTTTCTCATAGGAATTTGATTGTTGTTCCAATTAAAAAAAGGGCTCATCATTCTCCGTTCAAAAATTGAAAAAGAGAATGAGCCTAAATCATTGATTATTAAATAATAAGCGAGTCTATAAAATTCTTGGGTACAGAATTTTTTATCTCTGTTATTGAAGTTGTTTAACAGATTAGAAAGGGAAAGGCTTTTTTTAAAGGTTCTGGGAAGTAAAACTAACCCAAGAACTATCAAGAAATTACGAGAATGTGTGGCTGATGTTTCAAAATGGGAATCAAAATTGCAAGTTGGGATAACTCTAAAGGCATGTCCCAGTAGAAAGCAAATTCTACTGAAAATCAAGGAAGTATTAAAAATGGAGAAACAATGGCCATTTCATTTATCAAAAAGTGGTTAATGTCAAGGCCGTAAATATTGTAAAATGTTGTATCTGAGAAGGATGGAAAATTTAATCATTGAGATTTCATAGATAAACAAAGCCAATGTCGTAGAAAAATAAATAAAAAAAAAGGTTTGCTTCTTTTCAGAAGCAAACCTTATAGGGAGTTGAAAAACTCATTTGGTAATAGAACTTAGCAGGAATTTCCAAAGAAAGGAAGAATATTCTGCGGAGTTCTGTTATATTTTAACATGATCTATTGGATCATCATAGAACTATTTATCTTCTTAGATCAATAGAACCAGTAATAATTTCGGTTGAATTCGGCTGAGCAATTTCCATATAGTAGAAATAAGTACCCTCACTCAATTCATTGCCGTTGTTGTCAATTTGTCCATTCCATTCAATATCAGTAACAGCTCCTGAATTTTGGTAGATAACCTGTCCAAATTGATTGAAAATTGACATGTTTCCTTCAAGCTCAGAAATATCTAACTCAGTATAAGAATCTTCAACGCCTACTTTAAAGGCATCATTCACTCCATCATTGTTTGGAGAGAATACATTTGGAACTCTTAAACCAACTCTTCCGCCATCACAAGATGCTGCAGGGAAAATATTGATTGTAATACTTCCTTGTGAACATCCACCTTCGCAACAAATTTCATAAACCAAGTAGATTGTTCCATAGAAACAAAGCTCAGGAACATAAACAATTTGATTGCCATCCAAAACAGCTGAACCGCTATAGTTTTCTGTCGGAGTCAATAGATTAACTGTTGGATCACAATCATATAGATCGTTTGCAATTACATCCATCGTTAATGTATTTCCGCCATCTACATTGTGATAATCGTTGTAAGCAAAAAGATTCAACAAGTCAGAACCCAAAACATTGATGTCTACAATCCCTTCATCTTCTCCACCATTGCCATCACAAACAGTATAAGTAAACTGATCAGATCCTAAAAATCCAGGGCCAATTTCAAAAGAAACAACTCCGCCATCTAAGATGGTAACTGTTCCGTGTTGACCGTTTGTTACACTGCAAACTTCAATTTCATCATATTCATCTGGATCCATGTCATTGTAAATCAAGTTGATCAATAAGATATCATCGAAAGCACCATTGAAATGATCGTCAGTTGCAATTGGAGGATTGTTTCCACCAATGAAAGGATCAAAATCATTGTCACAATTTCTACTAACCATAACATTGACTATTACCGTCTCACAAACGTTGCCATTATTGCATCCAATAATTTCAACAACATCTTCTCCTTCAAATCCTAGCATAGGTGCGTAGGTGAAACAGTTGTTGCCTAAGTAATTGATGTCACAATCATAAACTGTATTGTGATCTGAAATTGTCAATCCTGCAGTGCAGAATTCAACACAAATTTCAATACTGCTTGGCGTCAAAATATATGGTTCCAAACATACGGCTTCAGTCTCTCCACAGGCTTGCGCAACATTTACATAAACAGTACCTGTACTTGACGAACCAGTGTTGTCGCAAACAGAATAAGTGAATGAATCTATTCCACTGAAATTGTCATTAGGAGTATAGATGAAGAAATCACCAAAAAGGCTAACTTGTCCATTGACTGGTTGTTCATATCCGCAGATGCTGATATTGCCACCATCAGGATCACTGTCATTGCTCAATACATCAAGATTGGTGCTTGTATTTACAGAAGTACTGTAATTGTCTGCTCCAATGATTGGTGCAAAATTTTGATTTGTTTGACCATCACAATCATCGCTGATCGCTATTTGAATGATTGCAGTTTCACATTGTCCAGCGTTGTTGCAACCTAAAATTTCAATTACGTTTTCTCCTACAAACAATGGGAAAGGAACAAACCTGAAACAGTTTTCGCTAATCATGTTGATGTTACAATCGTACGTGACTGCATAGTCAGAAACCACCATTCCATCTCCGCAGAAATCAATACAAATATCAATTCCACTTTCTGGACCAGCATAAGGTTCTGTACAAAGCACCTGGTTAGAGGTACATCCTTCTGGTAAAATTACCAAAGTAACTGTTCCAGAATCAGATCCACCATTTCCATCACAAATTGTGTATGTAAAAGTTTCTGTTCCAACAAAACCATCATAAGGAACATAAATGAAACCAGTTTCTGTAACTGTTAAAGTTCCATTCTGAACTTGTAAATCGTTTGCCGTATTGCAGAAATACACTTGATCACCATCTGGGTCGTAGTCATTTGAAAGGACATCCAAAACAATTGGTCCTCCATTTGAATTTGAGTTGTAATTGTCATCAACTACAATTGGACCTTGGTTGCCATTGCAATCACCAACTGTAATATTTGCAGTAACTGTTTCACAAATTCCGTTTGACATACAAGCAGTAATTTGTAAAGTTTCCAAACCACTGAACAATGGCAATGCTGTATAAACTACACAACCTGGATCTTGGATTTGAATGCCACAATCGAAAGTTGTGTGAACATCTGTTATTGTGATTGGGCCATATAGTGTGCAGAACTCAGGACAGATTACCAATGGAGTCAAAGCAGGAATGCAATCACTGATTACTTCTGGTTGACATACTGGGTCCGGATCATCACATTCTTCTATGATAAATTGAGCACCATCTAATTCAAGAGAAGCACAAATAGAACCTCCACCTTGGTTTAACAAATTGTTTAAACCAGTGATTGTTGATGCAGAACTTGGGTTGAAGTTTGCAGGATTGTAAACTAGGTGGTGGATAGAGAATAGACCTGCAGCATTTGGAACAAAGGTGGGGCTGCTTGAAATTTCAAGAATTTGACCATTCACATTTGCTAAAATAAATGCATCTACATAACCTGTAGGTATAATTGCTTGAGTTTCTGCGCTTGCAGTAATCGAGCTTCCAATACAGTGTACAATTGTCGTAGTATATAGATTGCAAACTTGAGCTTGGCAGCAATTTTCTGAATTAAATTCTGCTGGAAATTGTCCAAGATCACCACAGTAAGGACCGCCATTATCTTGGAATGCAGCTTGTAAATCATTGATGTAAGCATAGTTTGAAATATTAACTTCTGATGGATTGAAAACTACACAGTAAATTTCATAGTAACCTTGAGGTACACCTGAAAGGTTGCCAGTAGTACTGGTTTGAATAATTTGTCCACTGTAAGGATTGGTCATTAAGTATGACTTTGTAAATCCGTCTGGAACGTATTGTCCACCGGCTAAATAAACTTCCACATTGTCCCATTCACAAACTGTCGAATTAACGATTTGAATGTTTCCAGCCGAAGGACTGCAAACTACAGGATTGCAATTACCTATTGTAATTTCATAGTGTAAGGTATAACAGTTGCCATCTGAATCTTGGGCAGTCATGTTAACATAATCGTATCCGACAACCTCCATTCCCGGAAGTGGTGTATATACCACACAACCGTTAGGAAGAATTTGAATGCCACAGTCAAAGTTTGAAACAACATCTATTATTACAGCAGTTCCGTCACAACACCAATTTGGACAAAGCTCAATACTTGTTTGTGCTTCTGTGCAAGCTGTTTGATCAAAACATTGCGTATAAGAAGCACACTCTCCAGAATCTGTAAATCCGAATTTTATTTCAGTAATAAACTCGCCTTGACCCAGGTTATAAGTAAATGATCCAGCTGTTGTCAATTCAGTACCATCAGGTCCTGAACCTACAACAACAGAATAAGTACCAGCAGGAAGATTGTTAAATACATATTCTCCATTTGAGTCTGTAAAGGCAATACTAATTACATTGCCTGAAGCATCAAGCAATTGTACTGAAGTACCATAAATTCCTGCTTCGTTTAATTCGCAGATTCCATTGCCATTCTCATCAAGGAAGACTTGACCACTCAAGCCTCCATTGAGGATTACTGGTTCAGCTTCATAACAGAAGTTTACATTGTCTAGGTGTTCACCTGAAGCTAAGCTAATAGGCAAGTTACCAACACTGACTAGAATATAACCAGGAGCATCGCCTACTGAAACTGTATAGTATCCAGGAGTAACATCTTCAAAGTGGTAAGAACCATCAGCAGAAGTTACTGTACTCAAAACAAAACCAGAAGCATCTGTTAAAGTAACAAGAATGTTGTTCAGTCCCTGGTCATTTCCATTGTATGTGCAGTTCCCATCAGGATCGACAAATACATGTCCCCAAACACTAGCTTGTAGTGGTGGAACGATATTTTCTTCAAAACAGAAGTTTACATTTTCAAGATGCTCACCAACTGCAATACTAACTGTAAGATCATTTGGACTAACTAAAGAATAACCTGAAGCATCTCCGACTGAAACTGTATAGTTTCCAGCAGCGATGTTTTCAAAGTGATAAGCTCCGTTTGCATCCGTAAAAGTACTCAATACAAAACCAGATGCATCAGTAAGATTCACAAGGATATTCTCCAAGGCAGGATCTGCAGGATTGTAATTGCAATTACCGTCTGGAACGACATGAACATAACCCCAGATACTAGATGGATCTGGTAGAACTATGATCGCTTCAAAGCAGAAGTTCACGTTTTCAAGGTGTTCGCCAGCAGCAACGCTAACAGGCAAATCATTTGGACTTACCAAAGTATATCCACCTGCATCGCCTACAGAAATTGTATAGTTTCCTGCTTGAATATTTTCAAAATGGTAAGAACCATCTGCTGCAGTAAATGTACTAAGTACAAAACCAGAAGCATCTGTAAGGTTTACCAAAATATTTTCTAATGTTGGATCGCCAGCATTGTTGGTACAATTGCCATCAGTAATGACATATACATTACCCCAAATACTTGCCAATACTGGTTGAACGATTTCAGCTTCAAAGCAGAAATTCACATCCATTAAATGCTCACCTGGTTCCAAATCAACAGAAATTGATTCACCGCTGATTAAGTTGTAACCGTTAGGTGTTAATCCAACCAAAACCGTATAGGGTCCAGCAGGAATATCCTCGAAGTGATAAGCACCTGTTGCATCTGTGAATGTTGTAAGAGCCAAACCATTTTCTCCAACTAATGTGATTAGAATTCCCTCCAAACCAGCATCGTTGGCATCGTGGTTACAAACTCCATCTTGTTCTACATAAGCAAATCCCCAAAGGCTAGCCAATTCAGGCTCTTGCTCAATTACAAATCCAAATTTAATGTCTGCAACGTTTTCTCCTTCTCCAAGGCTCACTTCAAAAGAAGCATCGGTTGTAAGAATGCTTCCTAAAGGACCATTTCCTACTTCTACAGTATAATTTCCTGCAGGAAGGTCTTCAAAAATAAAGGCCCCATTTTGATCTGTGGTTGCAACTCCAACTATATTGGAATTATCATCATAAAGAAGAACTGAAACGCCTGACATGAAAGATTCAAAATCATCACAAATTCCGTCTCCATTTGCATCATAAAAAACATGACCTGCAATAGAACCCAATTCCACTTCCATGTTGTAACAGAAATTAATGTTGTCTGCATGCTCACCAGCCTCTAAAGAAATAGTGATGTATTCCAAGCCATTAAGAATGTATCCGTCTGGAACCTCACCAACCACTACGCTATACAATCCAGCAGGAATGTCTTCAAAATGGTAAGAACCATCTGCCTCTGTATAAGTTACTATTTTAAAACCGTCTGGGCCATAAAGACTTACTTCAATTCCTTCTAAACCTGGATCATTTGCATACAAACAATCGTCCCCTTGGTCATGAAATACATAACCCCAGATACTGCCTAATTCTTCAATTACAGGTGGTGCAAAACCGAAAGGATAAACTTCATAGGTAATGCCTGAATCTAAGCCCACGATCTCCGTTCCATCTGTTGTAATAGTGTATGAATCAGGACCGTCACCAACTTGAACAGTGTAGTTCCCAGCTGGTAAATCATCAAATTGATATTCTCCGTTTTCATTGGTATTTTGGAATCCAATTATATTGTTGTTTGAATCATAAAGGTAAACAGTGATTCCAGTCAATCCAGATTCTTCGTCATCGAACAAAGCGTTTCCGTTTGAATCTTCAAAAACTGAACCTTTAATAATTCCTAATTCTTGTGCTGGATAAAAACAGAAATTAGCCATTTGATACTCTTCACAAACCAAAAGTGTCAAAGCATAAAAAGTCGTACTTCCAGGAATATAACCAGCTGCTTCACTACCTAATGCAACAGTGTACATTCCAGCTTCAAGACCAGTAAATTCGTAGTATCCATTCTCATTAGTTGTAACTACTATTTTTAATCCGTCTGGACCGTAAAGTTCAATTTCAATACCTGCTAAGCCCAAATCTTCTGTATCCATTGTACAATCACTTGCAAGATCAGCATAAGCATAACCACTTATAGAACCCACAAAACCATCGCAAATTGGTCTAAGACCAATTTCAGGTAGAATAGCCGCTTCACCAGCTGCTAAAGTAATATCGAAACTTTCAGGACTCGTTAATTCATAACCTTCTGGTACATTTGTAACTTCCACCGTGTAATCACCTGCTGGCAAGCCAGAAAAATCGAAGGTACCATCTGAATCAGAAACAACCAGTGTAGAATTACCAAAAGAGTCTGTCAATATCAATGTAAGGCCTTCATATTCGCCTTCATCAGCATCATACACTCCGTCCCCATTTGTATCTATAAATATCAAACCTGCAATACTTCCTATTTCTTCTTCTCCAATGTAGCAGAAATTGGCATTGGAATAGCTTTCACAATCCTCAATACTAATCGTTACAATTGGAAGCGAAACCAATTCCCATGAATCAGTATTGTCACCAATATGAACAGAAAAATATCCAGCATTTAGACCAGTAAACTCGTAGTATCCTGTTTCATCAGTATAGGTAGTTAATTTAAATCCATCAGGACCAAACAAATTAACTTCATAACCTTCAATTCCACCATCTTCACTTTCAAAGATACAATTGCCATTACTGTCCAAAAATGCATATCCGCTTATTACACCAGATTCTCCATCACAATCTTGACCAATGCCGATACTAGGAAGGATGTAACAATCTCCTGTGATCACCTCTACATCAAATTCGCCAGTTGTAGTCAAAGAATTAAACGCTGAAAGATTGCCAACCTGAACGGTATAGGAACCTGGAGTTAAATCAGAAAATTCAAAAGACCCATCAGCTGCAGTATTTATAATGTAAAAATTATTGTCAGCATCAATTAGGTATATGCTTATTCCTTCCAACTCAGTTTCATCGTTGTCATAAAGACCATCAGCATTTGCATCACTAAAGACAAAACCTTTGATACAACCTAGATCGTCAGCATTTCCATAACAGAAATTGACATCCTCAATAACTTCGCAAGGATCTAAAACAATAGCAGCTCCAGGCAATGACACTAAAGTGTACTCATCATTTATGCTACTTACTTCAACTGTGTAAGAACCTGCAGGAAGCGTCCCAAAAGAATAATGACCGTCTTCATCACAAGTAGTTTCCATTTTGAAACCATCAGGTCCAAACAGTGAAATAACTACATCCGCTAATCCGGATTCATTTAAGTCGTTTATACAATCTCCATTTAAATCAATGAATGCATATCCCGATATTTCTGCAAGATCATCATCACAAGGCACAGTATTGTTGTCCTCCTGATCCTCTTGCTCATCATCTGGATTTGGTAATACATCAGGGATTTCGCAAATAATGAATGAAATACCTGCAGAAGGTGCATCTCCAATTAAGGTAATGTTGTAAGAACCTTGACCAGGAGTAAAGTAATCCTCCAATACCTGCATTGACACTACATAATTTCCCTGATACAAATCATTGAATTGGAAATTTCCTGAAGCATCAGATGTTGCTACAGAAACAATGTTGTCATTGTTGTCATAAAGATAGATTGGAACCCCTTGAAAACCATCTTCACCAGCAGTGATGAGATTGTTACAATCTACGGATTCCCAAATGACAGAACCCAAAATTTCTCCTAATAAATTAGAAGCAATAGAGCAAAAATGAAAAGATTGATCGTCAACATCCGATTCTACTGTAAAAGGATAAACTGATTGACCAACAAGACTGTAACCAGCAGGAACATCGCCTGTGGAAACTGTGTAGACACCAGATGGAATTTCATCGAAACTATAATAACCATCTGCATCCGTCGCTAATTCAATTTTGAATCCACTGGGACCGAGAAGGGTTATCAAGATGTCCTCTAAGCCTGCATATCCTGCATCGTAAGAGCAGGAATTGCTTTCGTCTTCATAGACATAACCACTAATGGTTGCTGCGTCTAAAGACATAGAGGTCACAAAGGACATCATAGATAAGAAAAAACTCAATCTGAAAAACTTAAATAGATTTTTCATAAGTATACGGCATTATTTTATTCTTCCTCAAATAGTCAATGCCATAGGTGTGCTAAAAAAAATAGCATACAATATAACATTGACTGTTTTAAAATCAATTATTATATCCATTGAAAGGTTGTTTCCAACAGTTCAAAGGTTTCCATTATGAATTATTAATTAATTTGGGAGAGAGCAAAAAAATCAAAAAACAATGAATGTTTTATTTACCGAAAAGGGGAATCTGGCATAAATATCTTAGGCCAAATTTAATAAAACAGTAAAATCTCAAAATAAAGAAATTATTACTTAGTTATTAATCAGGTAATTAAAGCCAACGAAAGGATTATGTACGCATGTATCAAATTAGGAGAATATCCTAATACCTTTAATATACTATCTAGAAGCAATTTTGTTTCAGTATCTGATAGTTGTGAAACAATTTTATTGTGCAAAAGCTAAAAAAAAATCAGGATCTTCGATCCTGATTTTAAGTTTAAATTTAAAGCTTATTTGTAAAGCCTATACAACCAATAAAAAATTTCCCAAATCGGGAAAAAGTAAACCAAATTGAAGCAAAACCTTTAATTTAGTTTTGCTAAACTATCTTCTAAAATTTTTATCTTTTCAACTGCATCTGCCAGCTTTTGTTTTTCACTGTTGACAACAGCTTCAGGTGCATTGCTTACAAAACGTTCATTTTGAAGTTTCTTTTCCGTTTTGACCTTGAAACCATTTGCATACTCCAATTCTGATTCAAGCCTGGCTTTTTCCTCTTCAACGTTTATCTCAATACCGGTTTCAACATAAAATTCATCATTGTCTACGATGAAAGAAACCGTATTGGGCACATTGCTTTGCCCAAACTCAAGACTGCTCAAGTTGGAACGCTTAACTATGATTGGTAAAAAGTCTTTATAATCTTCCATCGCTGCAGAAGCAAACGCAGCCAATGGTTCTTTTGGACTCAAGCCATTTTTATTCCTAATGTTCATTACATTGGTAATGATAGCTTTGGCTTTTTCCCCTTTTTGAATTTCCTCTTTCGAGTAAGTTCCCATTTCAGGACAAGAAGAAAAATTGATAAATTCGCCCTCAGCTCTATCCGCTAAAAGTTGGTAAATTTCTTCAGAAACAAATGGAATGAATGGATGTACAATCCTTAAAAGCTTCTCAAAAAAGTCAACAGTATGATTATAAGTATGTTCATCTATCGGCGAACCGTAAGCAGGCTTTATCATTTCAAGGTAATCCGAACAGAAGTCTTGCCAAATAAATGAATAAATGGTTTTCAAAGCTTCAGAAATTCTATATTGGCTAAATTGGTTTTCCAAGGTTTCTAAAACCTGATTCATCTTATTCTCAAACCAAATTATTGCTGGTTGATTGGCCTCATTCCTTTCACCCGAATTTACTTCCCAACCTTTTACCAACCTTAAGGCATTCCATATCTTATTGCTGAAATTTCTTCCTTGTTCACAAAGCTCCTCTTTGAACAACAAGTCTCCTCCAGCTGGAGAACAAAGCAACATCCCTACCCTAACACCATCGGCACCATATTTGGCAATCAAGTCTAAAGGCTCTGGCGAATTTCCAAGCGATTTGGACATTTTTCTTCTTTGCGGATCACGCACCATTCCAGTAAAATACACATCGTCAAATGGTTTTTTATCTTCCCATTCGTAGCCTGCCATAATCATTCTAGCCACCCAGAAGAAAATAATGTCGGCTCCAGTTACCACAACCTTGGTTGGGTAATAGTAATTCAATTCTGTCGGATCGTCGAATCCATTGAATACTGAAATGGGCCACAACCAAGAAGAGAACCATGTATCAACAACATCTTCATCTTGCCTTAAATCGGCTGCCGTCAAAGAATTATTCCCAGTTTTGGCCTTTGCTTCTTCTAGGGCTAATTCTGCAGTTTCAGCTACAAACACACTGCCATCAGCCAAATAATATGCTGGAATTCTCTGTCCCCACCAAAGCTGTCTGGATATACACCAATCTCTCACATTTTCCATCCAGTGGAAGTAAGTATTTTTCTGGTGATCGGGATAAAATTTTATCGTATTGTCTTTTACGGAATCAATAGCTGGCTGAGCAAGATCTTTCATTTTAACAAACCACTGCTCCGTCAATCTTGGTTCAATAACAACATGCGTTCTCTCTGAATAACCCAATTTATTGTCGATCTCTTCAACCTCCACCAAATGTTCTTGTTCTGTCAAAAGAGCAACAACGGACTTTCTAGCTTTGAAACGATCTTCTCCAATAAACAATTGAGCTGCTTCATTCAGCTTGGCATCATCGGTGAAAATGTTGATGGTCTCCAAATTGTGTTTCTTCCCCAATTCGAAATCGTTTGGATCATGTGCAGGAGTTATTTTCAAAGCGCCTGTTCCAAACTCCATATCTACATACTCATCAAAAATCAAAGGAATTTCACGATTGATCATTGGAACCAAAACCTTTGCACCTTTCAAATGCTTGTAACGATCGTCTTCTGGATTGAAACAGATTGCGGTATCACCCAAAATGGTTTCCGGTCGAGTGGTAGCGATGGTAATGTATCCTTCCTGATCTACTAGTTTGTATCGAACATGGTAAAGTTTACTTCTTTTTTCTTTGTGATAAACCTCCTCATCAGAAACCACTGTTTTTGCTTCAGGATCCCAATTGGTCATTCTATATCCCTTATAGAGTTTATCTTTTTTGTATAAATCAACAAAAACCTTGATAACGTATTCAGCTAATTTCGGTTCATTGGTGAAACGAGTTCTTTCCCAATCACAAGAACAGCCCAATTTTTCTAATTGGTTTAAGATGATCCCACCATACTTTTCCTTCCAAGCAAAAGCTTCTTCCAAAAAGGCTTCTCTTCCGATTTCCCATTTGGTTTTTCCTTCTTCCTTAAGTTTCTTAACGACTTTGGCTTCGGTTGCAATGGAGGCATGATCCGTTCCTGGAACCCAACAGGCATTGAACCCTTTCATCCGAGCACGTCGAATCAATAAATCTTGAATGGTATTGTTCAAAATATGTCCCATGTGCAAAACACCTGTTACATTCGGAGGAGGTATGACGATTGAATAGGAAGGTCTATCGTCAGGAATTGATCTGAAAGCACCTTGTTCTTTCCAGATCTTATACCATTTTTCTTCAACCTCTTTGGATTGATATTGCTTATTGATTTCCATAGTACGATTTTTAGATATTTGGACTTTTAGAAATTTGGACTTTTAGATTTTTAGTTTCCTTCCTATTTGAAACAAACTATATTTGATTTCAAACCAAAAACCTAAAGCAAATTCTAAAATTTCATGCAAAAATATTAAAAACAAACTTGTTGCAATTATAATTCCTTTATTTCTAGTTTATTGGCCTCTTAAGTCTTGAATTTGTGGCTTACCTTTTTAAGAGATAAGTTTTGAATTCTTCAAATTCTGTTGACATTTGAACAGCTTCTTTTTTTCTGTCTTGCAATACTTTCAATGCTTCAGGAATTTCTACTGGTCCTTCAATCGCCGCCTCTACGGTATCTATGAATTTTGAAGAATGAGCAGTGGCCTGAAAAATAACCTGATATTCAGGATTGTTATCTTGAAATTCAACCGCCCCTAAATACGCCACACCCGTATGTGGGCAGGCCACATAATCGTATTTTCTGTACATTTCAACAATGGCCTTTCTTGTTTGATCATCATCATAAGAAGCGGTCCAGACATCTTTGGCGATGGCTTTATTGTCGTTCTCGTACAAATCTAAAATCCTTTCAAAATTGCTTGGATTTCCTACATCCATTGCATTTGATAAGGTCGAGATGGTTTTCTGAGGATTGTATTCACCCGTATTAACATATTTATGAAATACATTGTTTTTATTATTGGCTGCAATGAATTGTGAAATAGGCAAACCCAATTTTTTAGCGATTAATCCAGCACAAATGTTTCCAAAATTGCCGCTAGGCACACACATTGCGATTGGTTTACTCTTGTCTTTAACAAGTTGATATGCCCTTGCATAATAAAAGCTTTGAGGAATCAATCGGGCGATATTGATTGAATTGGCAGAAGATAAATTGAATTTTTCATTTAATTCTTTGTCCAAGAAAGCGGATTTCACCATTCTTTGACAATCATCAAATGAGCCATCAACTTCTATGGCTTTGATATTTCCGCCAAGGGTTGTCAGCTGTTTTTCCTGTAGATCACTGACTTTTCCGCTTGGATATAGAATCGTAACGTTGATATTAGGCGTATTGTAAAAGCCAAGCGCTACAGCTCCTCCCGTATCGCCGGAAGTGGCAACTAAAATGTCCAATTGAGACTTTGAATCACCAATCAAAT
>CALBCY010000244.1 GCA_937927195.1 uncultured Chitinophagales bacterium | reverse complement strand
TTTCAGTTGATTTTGATTACAGCAATGTCACCAATCAATTTTTCGATTTATCCTTGGATGGTGAATTGCTAGATTCTTACGCATACAGCGATTTACCACTGAGCATCGAACTAGATGAAATGCCAGATCAAATATTAATTTCAGACAATGACAATCCGGATTGTTTCATTGATGAGACCATTTCATTTGTGGAATGCATGCCTTGCGAAATAACAGATTTAATCGCAAATAGAATTTGTATTTCAGAGGAAACCGTAGAAATAAATTTCAACCACAACAATGCGATCAATCAATTTTTTGACCTGTATGTGGATGGTCTATTTTATGATTCTTATGAATTTGCCAGCCTTCCTTTGGAATTGGAATTGGACCTTACAGCAGCAGAAATCAAAGTCAGTGAAAAAGACAATTCAGACTGTTTTGCTGAAGCCTTGATTTTTGATGGGGTTTGTCCTGGTATTTATGATGAAATTTTTGCCAATGTTTCAATTTTACTTCAAGATGGAAATTTGCAAATTCAAAATCTTCCATCTTTCGATGAAATCAATGTTTATGATTTATCTGGTCGAACCATTTTTTCCGTGAAAGCCCAGGCAGGGGAGCAATCGTTTTTTGAGCAAAAAATTCCTGCCCATGCAGATGCTATGTACATCATAGAAATTCAAAAAGATGGGCAAAGGTATCACCGAAAAGTGTTTGGTTTTTAATGCTTAGCAATGACTTTTAAGGAGAAATCTTTTCCATCTCCTCAACACATTACTAAACATAACTAAACATAACTAAAGCCAACAAGTGCTCTTCTAACGGCCTCTAATTCAAAAGGTGGCTAATGCTAGTACTAAAACAAAAAATTCGTAATTTTAATTACGAATTTTTTTTATGTCCAATCAAAAAGCTCAATTCAGACACTATGCTGAATTACATTTTATAGTTTTACTTTTTGGCTTCACAGCCATACTTGGAAAATTGATTAGTATTTCATCGGGCCAATTGGTTTTTTACCGAATGACACTGGCTGCATTGAGCATGGGAGCTTTTATGCTGATACAAAAAAAATCTTTTTCCATTCCCACAAAAGACCTGTTCAAAATTTTAATTGTTGGTCTTATAGTTGCAGCCCATTGGGTCTTCTTTTTCGAAGCGGTTAAGGTCTCCAATGTATCCCTTACACTTGGAGTAATGTCTAGTGGGACTTTATTTGTAGCTTTCATAGAGCCATTGGTGGAGCGCCGAAGAATTTATTGGCTAGATTTGCTGATAGGAGTCATAATTATTATAGGATTGTACATTCTCACTCAATTTGCTTTCAATTATTATTTGGGAATTCTATATGCACTTTTATCCTCTTTTTTGGCTGCCTTGTTTGGAGTGTTTAATCGCCAATTGACTCAACAGCATGATCCATTGAAGATTTCATTTTATGAAATGATTGCTGGTTTTATGGGCGTGGGTTCCTATTTATTGCTCAGTTCTGGAAGCATAATATCGCCATTTGAGTTTGCTAAAATGGACTTCGTTTGGATTCCAATTCTGGCTTTTTTCTGTACAGCTTATGCATTTGTTGGAACTGTGAGACTAATGCGTTATATTACAGCTTATACGGTTGCTTTAAGCATCAATTTGGAACCCGTTTATGGCATCATTTTAGCCTATTTAATTTTTGGAGAATCAGAACGCATGGATTTTGGTTTTTATATAGGGGCTTTAATTTTAATTGCCACCATTTTCATTTATCCAGTATTAAAGAAAAAATTTCATTCTGACCTATGAACAGGGTTTTAAGAATAATATTTATCATAGCATCTATTATTGTGCTTCTACTTTCGGTTTATTACCTGAAGAATATATTCGTATACTTACTTGTAGCCGTAGTCCTTTCATTATTTGGAAGACCGATTATGAGTTTCCTAAGCAGTTTAAAAATTGGAAAATTCAATTTTCCCAACTGGCTAGCTGCGCTTCTAACTGTGATAACTTTTTATTGTTTTATAGCACTTTTCATAGCCGCATTTATGCCTTTGATCGTTCACCAAATCTCTTTGATATTGGCCATCGATCCAGTTCAAGTCATAAACGGTTTGGAAGAACCCCTGAATCGTTTAAGCGCTTATCTCGAAAAATTCTACATAGATCCACCGGAAGAAGGCCTGGCTGAAAGTCTAAGAATATATTTGACAAAATGGCTCAATCCAGAAAAATTAACCGGTTTATTTGGTTCGGTCTTTGGAATTGTCAACAACTTGTTTAGTTACATTGTCGCTGTTTTCGCGATTACTTTTATTACATTCTTTTTCTTAGCCGATAAAGACTTGTTGTATACCTCTCTTTCTTCTTTAGTTCCTGTTGAATTTGAAGCAAAATTTGACAAAGTGGTCAATAAAGCAAAGGAGTTATTGACAAGATATATTTATGGAATCCTCGTCCAGGTTACTACCATTACCATTTACGTTACTCTTGGCATGATGATTCTTGGGGTAGGCAATGCTTTGTTGGTCGGACTGTTCAGTGGTTTTGTCAACATCATTCCCTACGTCGGACCAATCATCGGATTGGCTTTTGGTATTTTTGTGGTTATTACGACCAACCTGGGAATGGATTTTTACGGTGAAATGTTGCCCTTGATTTTAAAAGTCTGTGTCGTCTTTGGTAGCATGCAGATACTGGACAATATGTTTTTGCAACCACTTATTTTTTCCAACAGTGTGAAAGCTCACCCACTCGAAATATTCTTATTGATTTTGATTGCTGGTACATTAGCTGGAATCCCGGGTATGATTTTGGCCATTCCAGCCTACACCATTTTCAGAGTGGTCGCTAAAGAGTTCTTAAGTGAGTTCAAGATTATTCAGAAATTGACGAGGAATATCTGACGAAGTCAATTTAGAATACTTCCCCTTCGCACCTCCGCGCCATTGCCTTTGCCATTGCGTTTAATACTACAGACCACTATGTTCTTCGTGTCTCCGTGCCTTCGTGTTCATTCCCCAACTATAATCCCTGCACCGTATCCACAAAACATCTCACAGCATCCAATGGTGTATCTGGGTAAACCCCGTGACCCAAATTGGCGATGTATTTTTGTGTCCCAAATCGCTTAACCATTTCTTTGGCAGCTGATTCAATTTCACTAAAAGGAGCATACAGTTGACAAGGATCAAGATTTCCTTGAAGGCATTTGTTTGGAAGAATTTCTCTGCAATGTTCGATGTTCATATTCCAATCGAGTCCAATGGTCTGGCAATTCATGTCTGCCAAATTGTTTAGCGTAAAATACGCACCTTTGGCAAAAACAGTAACTGGAACCTCAGGCAAAGCATCACATATTCTCTTCAAATAGGGTAGGGCAAATATTTCATATTGCTTTGGTGTGAGCATGCCAGCCCAAGAATCAAAAACCTGAATAAGATCAGCTCCTGAAGCAATTTGAGCTTTTAAATAGGCAATGGTACTCTCCGTGATCATCTCCATCAGTTGATGAGAGAATTCAGGATCGGAATACAATTTACCTCTCGCTTTGGAAAAGGTTTTAGAGCCTCCTCCTTCTACCATATAAGCAAAAATTGTCCAAGGTGCTCCAGCAAATCCTATCAATGGGATTTTGTTATTGAGTTCAGCCTTCACCAACTGAATGGCTTTGCAGGTATAAGCAACTCCGTCCCCATCGGCCACTCGAAGTTGTTTCAAATCATCGAGTGTTTGGACTGTTTTGGGAAAAGAAGGTCCTTTTTTCTCAATCATTTCATAAGTCAATCCCATTGCCTCTGGAATAACCAAAATATCAGAAAAAATAATGGCTGCATCTACTCCCAATTCATCAACTGGTTGAAGGGTTACTTCGCAGGCCAATTCAGGCGTTTCAACCAACTCTTTAAAACCAGAAAGCTTGGCTCTCAATGCTTTGTATTGTGGCAATATTCGACCAGCTTGTCTCATTAGCCAAACTGGTGGACGATCTACTTTTTCACCTTTTGCCGCTTTTAACAACCTGTTGTTCTCTATCAATTGCACTGATTTATTCTCCTCTTGGATAGTTGTATTCATTATTTTCTCAATTATTCTTATATTCAGTAACGGCTCAAATAATAGGTTCAAATAATAGGTTCAAGACTTTAACTTAAACGAATATTTATTCTTTGATCGAAACCATTCAGTACAAAAATATACAATTTTGTCCAAAAGCAATTTCATAAAAAAAATCCTCAGTCATTTTATAGACTTCACAATCGAAAAGAGAAGCAGTTCTTTCAATAAGGAATTGAGGGTGGTTTTGAGCCGTGGAAGAATTAGATTAGACACTAAAAACGCTACTTACTCATTTGAAGATTTGTACTTAAATTTCTCCAATACCTTTAAACAAAGGGCTATTAAAGATGAAAAACTGGAAAGGGTTTTGGTTTTGGGATTGGGACTGGGAAGCATTCCTTTAATGCTGGAAACACAATTTCAACAGAACGCCCAATACACTTTTGTCGAATTAGATCCGATTGTTATTGACTTATGCAAGAAATACCTAAAAAAGGAAATTTTACAAAAATCTGACATTTTACAGGGAGATGCTGCTGAAATCTGCAAAGAGTTGCTACAGCAAGGTGAAAAATATGATCTGATTGCCTTCGATGTTTTTCTAGACAATGTCACAAAAAGTGCTTTTAGGGAAACCAGTTTTATAAGAGTTTTGGCTGGCCTTTTGAATCCAGGTGGAAAGTTATTTTACAACACTTTAAGCAACAGCAAGGAAAAGGAAAATACATCTTTGGATTTTTATCGTGAAATTTTTTCCAAGGCATTTCCCATCTCTGAATTGATTGAAGTCAAAGGCAACAACATGCTGATTGGCCAAAATGTCTAGGGGATGTGTAGATGGTTCACGCACCCACCCACTTACACAACAACTGTCATTTCGAGATTTTTCCCTTGTCGAAATGACAAAAGTGGCGAGGAAATATTGTGATGGGACGGCTATAGCGTCCACACAACAACTGTCCTATCTTCTTGACAAGGTTTTTGTATCTCTTTGCCTGTTACTAAGCACCCCTAACTACGAACCATCCGTCATCTTGGAATTTTATCAAGCGAAAAAAATTTCGCTGACTAAAATTCTGGTAGATAATATATCCGTGATCTCAAATACGGATAGTCTCCCCCTGGTTTGTGGCAAGCTCAATACGTCAATGGTACCGCTAGGGAATAAACATTTTCGAATCAGAATGAACGGTCTATGAAGAATTTCATGCTTCCAATTAGAAGATTTCTCCTGCGTTGAAATGACATTGTGATAGGAAGATAGATGATGATGATCGAGAACCAACCAAAAGCCTTAGGCCAACAACCAATAGCCTATTACAAATCAATTTCTTACTTTTACTGCATGAATGAAATTTTGAAAAACAATTTCCAATTTAATCTTGTTTTTGTTCTTCTTTGTTTGCTGTTAAATGCCTGTAATTCAGGAGGGGATACCAAAGAAGCGCAAGATAAACAAGAAGCTAATTCCAGTCAAAGTGAAAACGGCCTTGGAGCCGATGGAGCAAATAAAGCGGAAGAATTGACCGCCAAACTAGAAGCTTTAGATCTACAAATTGAAAAAGATACCACCAATGCGGATCTTTATTTTCAGCGGTCCAATGTTTTTGTCAAGCAAAGAGATCTTGCCAGTGCCTCCAATGATATTTTGAAAGCAATGGAATTAGACCCTGAAAACGGGCAATATTACGAACAGGCTTCCTCTATTTTATTGAACATCAATGACACGGAATCCGCCATTAGTATGTTGGAAAAGGGTTTGAAAATCAAGCCCTTCGATGAAACAATGAGGATTGGTTTGGCTAAAATTCATCTGATTTTAAAAAACCATCCTGAGGCCATGAAAAATTTAGGAATAGTTTTGGCAAACAATTCACAAAATGCCGAAGCTTACTTCTATAAATCCTTAGTTAATAAGGACATGGGCAATGAAAAAGGAGCAATCGCTGACCTTGAAAAATCCTTGATCGCCGATCCTGAATTTTACGATGCTTACATGCAAATTGGAATTCTATACATGAACAAAGGTGACACATTGGCGCTTAAATACTTCAAAAATGCATTGAGAGTGAAACCAAACATTATGGAGCCTCGTTATGCTAGTGCAATGATGTATCAGGATTTGGGAAAGTTTAACAAAGCCAAATCCGAATATCGTGAAATAATTAAATTGTTTCCTCAAAGCGAAAACCCAGTCTATAACATCGGATGGATTCTTTTTCAGCAAGATTCTATCGATTTGGCCAGAAAGCATTTTGACATAGCTGTAAAATTGTCACCAGCCTATGCCAATGCCTATCATATGCGTGGACTTTGTTCGGAAGTGCTCGGTGAAACAGAAAAAGCTGTAAAAGACTATGAACAAGCATTGGTTTTTAAAAGCGATCACATGGCTGCATTAGATGCAATTAAAAGATTGAAACCTTGATAAAATAGGCTTTAGGAATTAGACAAATCAAAGCCAGCTTTTGCTGTTGTAATTGCATTTTTAATTGCATTTGTAATTTGCTTTTTTAGTTAGAAATAGACTTTGTGGGAAATTTATAAGTTTTAACTTTTATTGAAAAAAAAATTGCCCTTTAGACCCTCTAAAAAAAATCATGGAAAATACTGAAGTAAGATTGTCCGGAAGATTGTCAACGATAAATAAAAATGCTGTTTTGATTAAAATGGCAGAATTGCTTGAAACGTTTAGGGCTGAAATTCTGGAACTAAACAATCAAGACGTAAGGGCTTATACCGGTAGTGATCAAGCAATGATCGACCGATTGGTCATCAATGAAAAAAAGATTGACGGAATGATTGAGTCCGTTTTGAAAGTAGCCAATGGCGATGATCCAGTAGGTAAAATTTTATACGAGCATACCAAAGACAATGGCCTTAAAATAAGCAATCAATCGGTTCCCTTTGGTTCTATTTTAATTATTTATGAATCCAGACCCGATGTTACCATCGAAGCTGCAGCTTTGGCTTTTAAGGCAGGTAATAAAATACTATTAAAAGGAGGAAAAGAAGCATTGTTTACCAATCAAAAATTGGTTCATATTTGGCATGAAAGCCTGTCGCAATGTAATTTGCCAATTGATTGGATACAGTTTTTAAATTTCAACAGAGATCAAACCCAAGCCTTTCTTAAGAATCCTGATCAAAAGCTCGATTTGATCGTACCTAGAGGAGGAGAAAAATTGATTCAATATGTCAAGACTCATTCTTCTGTTCCTGTAATTGTAAGTGGACGAGGCAATAATTTTCTTTATGTTCATGAAACGGCAGATTGGGAAAAATCTTGTGAGATCATCTTAAATGCAAAGACTTCTAAAATCTCTGCATGCAATGCATTGGACAAAGTATTGCTCGACAAAAAAATGCCACAATACGAAAGTCGTTTGATGGAGTTGGTTCAAAAATTACAAGAAAAAGAAGTTGAAATCATTGGCGATGAAAAAATTGCTCAGATGGCAGGGCTTCCTTGTTTGGAATGCGATTCTATTTGGGAAGAAGAGTTTTTGAGTATGAAATTGGTTTTAGGTGAAATTGATTCTGTTCCTTCTGCCATTCAAAAAATCAATAAGTTTTGTGGAGGCCATTCTGTGACCATAATGACCGAAGACAATGAATTGGCTTTAGATTTTATGCATGAAATTGATGCAACCGCTGTTTATCAAAACGCTTCTACCAGATTTACCGATGGTGGTCAATTTGGATTAGGCGCTGAATTGGGAATTAGTACTGAAAAACTGCATCATCGTGGACCATTGGGTCTTGAAGCTTTGGTTAGCAATAAATGGTTCGTTTTTGGAGACGGTCAAATCAGAAATTAAAAGGCAACAATTTATTTTCTTGAAATGAAAAAGACGATTGTATTAAAAATAGGAAGCTCAACCTTGACTGGCAAAACCAAGATTATTTCAAGAGGGAAAATTGAAGATCTTGCCAGGCAAATCATTGCGCTTCAAAAAGATTTTCAATTCATCATTGTCTCTTCAGGAGCCATTGCGACAGCCAGACAATTCATTGATATTCAGGTTGGAAATGACATCGCCATCAAGCAGGCTTTAGCTGCGATCGGGCAACCCGCTTTAATGAAAATTTACCAAGAAGGCTTTGCTGACTTTGGCTTGAAAACCGCCCAATGCCTTTTGCATTACAGGGATTTTGAAAATGAAAAATCAAAACAGAACATCGTTAATGCGGTCAATATCCTACTTCAAAACGATTTCATTCCAATCATAAACGAAAACGATACCGTTTCTACTGCTGAAATTCGATTTGGAGACAATGACAAACTTTCAGCCCAAGTAGCCGCCCTGATGAAAGTCGACCTTTTAATTTTAGCTTCAGACATCAATGGGCTTTATGACAAAGACCCAAACAAGCATTCCGATGCAGAAATCATTCCTTTGGTCAATGAAGTGGCAACTGTTAAGCACCTTGGCGGGGCTTCAAGCTCCGATTTGGGCACTGGTGGTATGGAAACCAAATTATTGGCTGCTGAAATCTGTGAACAAGCGGGAATTGAAATGTGGATTCTTAATGGAGGCCAGTCTAATTTTGTTGTAGAAGCTTTAGAAGGTAAAGTTGATTTTACCAGATTTAAAAGAACCGTTTGAAATCAATGAAACATAGTGGATTGAGCCTTAAATGGGTAAATATTCTAATCCAAAGATCTCAATATTTAGTGATTATCAAATCGAAAAAATTGCTCCCTTGCGCAATTCTCAATTTTACACCATCTAAGCCTCTGAGCATTTTCTCATTTACACATTTTAATCGTAATATTGCACCTTGATTTTTCAAAGAGGGAACTCTTATGATGGTTTATGCGTAAT
>CALBCY010000243.1 GCA_937927195.1 uncultured Chitinophagales bacterium | reverse complement strand
GCAGTTGTGTGGACTTCGGGGACTGATGGCAAAACCTAGAAAATCTGGAGATACAGGTGGAGCGATCATCGAGAATCCAATTCTTTCCAACTTCGTTGATGGACTTTCAGTATTGGAATACTTTATCTCTACGCACGGTGCGAGAAAAGGTCTGGCAGATACGGCTCTTAAAACGGCAGATGCAGGATACCTTACACGTCGTTTGGTTGATGTTGCTCAGGATGCTGTTATCGTTGAGGAAAACTGCGGTACTTTAAGAGGTATTGCAACTAAAGCTTTAAAAGACAATGAAGAAATCGTTGAGGGACTTGCTGAAAGAATTTCAGGTAGAGTAGCTCTTGAAGATATTATCAATCCACTTACTAATGAACTTATTGTTCCTGCTGGTAAAGAGATTACTGATCAGGAAGCTAAGTTCGTAAATGATGAAACAGGTATTGAAGAAGTAATGATTCGTTCTGTTCTTACTTGTGAAACCAAGCAAGGGCTTTGCGTTAAGTGCTACGGTCGACACCTGGCAACCAATACAACCGCCCAAGTTGGAGATGCTGTTGGAATTGTTGCTGCTCAATCAATCGGTGAACCAGGTACACAGTTGACGCTTAGAACTTTCCACGTTGGTGGTGTGGCTTCTAACATTGCAAGTGAATCTAGCCACGAATCTAAGTTCAAAGGACTCCTTGAGTTTGATGAGGTTAAAATTGTAGAATTCGATGTTCCTGATGCTGAATTGGAACAAGATAAAAAGCAAACAGTAGTTCTTGGTCGTACCAGTGAAATAAGAATCATTGATCCTGAGAATAAGAGGCAATTAATGACTTATCATGTTCCTTATGGATCTCGTCTTTTCGTTAAAGAAGGCGCAATGATTGAAAAAGGAGATTTGATTTGTAATTGGGATCCATACAATGCTGTAATTATCACAGAAGAGGCTGGTAAAATTCAGTTTGAGAACATCCTTGATGGTTTAACTTTCCGTGAAGAATCGGATGAGCAAACTGGTCACAAGGAGAAGGTAGTTATTGAATCAAGAGACAAAACAAAGATCCCATCTATCCATGTTTTGAATGGCAGTGGTGACGTTTTGAGAACATACAACTTACCAGTTGGAGCCCACATAAATGTGGAGGATGCTGATAGAGTGAAGAAAGGACAAATCATCGTTAAGATTCCAAGGGTAACTTCGAAAGTAAGAGATATTACGGGTGGTTTGCCGAGAGTAACAGAGTTGTTCGAGGCTAGAAACCCATCTAATCCTGCTGTCGTTTCTGAAATTGATGGTGTTACCAAGTTTGGTAAAATCAAGAGAGGAAACAGAGAGATCATGGTTGAATCGAAAGATGGTCAAAAGAGGAAATACATGGTTCCATTGTCTAAACATATCCTTGTTCAAGATGGTGACTTTGTAAGAGCTGGAACGCCATTATCTGATGGAGCAATCACACCTTCTGACATTCTTGCCATTATGGGACCTTTCGCGGTTCAAGAGTATGTGGTAAATGAGGTACAGGAAGTTTATCGTTTGCAAGGGGTAAGAATCAATGACAAACACATTGAGGTTATCGTAAGACAAATGATGAGAAAGGTAATGGTTGTTGATGCAGGAGATACCAAGTTCCTTGAAAACAGTGCTGAAAATCGTTTCGAAGTAATTGAAGAAAACGATAGAATTTTTGATAAAAAAGTTGTTACAGTAAGTGGTGATTCCAACAAATTGAAAGTTGGTCAAATCGTTACTCTGCGTCAATTGAGAGAAGAAAATTCTTACCTTAAGCGTAGTGATTTGAAAATTGCGGAATACAGAAATGCAATTCCTGCAACTTCAAGACCAATGTTACAAGGTATTACACGTGCTTCTTTGGGAACTAAGAGTTGGATTTCAGCGGCATCATTCCAGGAAACAACCAAAGTACTGAGTATGGCTGCAATTGGAGCAACTGTCGACAATTTGGAAGGTTTGAAAGAAAATGTAATTGTTGGACATTTGATTCCAGCAGGTACAGGACAGAAAAATTTCCAAAACATCAAAGTTGGTTCACAATCCGAATACCAAAAAATGATGGCTACCAAAAAAGCGGCCAGCATGATTGAAGAAATTCAGGCAGAAGGAAAAGAAATTGAATAGATTTCTTTTTGCCTTATGAAATATCAAAGCCACCCAAATATGTTGGGTGGCTTTTTCTTTTTATAGGAATTTGGTTTGTTCGTAAAATATATTGTTTTCTATTTTCACTGCGAGCAATGTGATTCTTCAATGTATTTTGCGTCTCAATTCTATCAAATGAAAAACAAGCTTACAGTTTAAAACATTCTTTGTCAAGTGTAAATTCATTGTTAAACAAGTAGTTATGGCTGCGATTGCTAAGTATTGCTTAATTTTACTTGAAAAACGCACTTTTTGTCCCCAATTACGTTGATAAGAGTAGAATAACTCACAAATGAAAAAAATAGGTCTCCTTTTACTGATTCTCTTCAGCATTCCTGCTATTTCACAGGAAACAGAAGACTTTATAGGAAAATGGAAAGTAGACGAGGTTTTGTACTTTGAAGTGATAGAAGAGACAGGAGTAGACTGGGAATTGGTGGAAAAAGTGAAAGCTGCTTTTAATGAACTCAAATTGGAAATGAGGGAAGATCATTCTTTCAAATTTGATTTCGCCATTCCAGCAATGCGTATTTCAAGAGGTTATTGGAAGTATGATGAGTATGCTCAATTAATGTCTGTTTGTTCCTGGCGAGAAAAAGACGCAGAACGACCTCAAAATATACTCGAATTCTACATCGAAGATTGTGACGGCTATGAGGCTACTATTGAAATAGAAGAACAGTTTTTTATGCTGAGCCTTAGACTTGAAAAAATAGAAGAAGAAAATTAAAAAAGAAATGGCGGGTTTTAAGCTTTACTTCCATTTAACCTAAAAAGATAAAAGATTGGATAGATTTTTGTCCTTACTTTATGAAAGCTCAACTAAAACGAAATAGACAAAATCAATAAATATTTTAATAATATTATGGCTGACGAAAAGAAGAAAAATCCTAATCAATTGAATGTTGAATTGAACGAGGAAATTGCTGAAGGGATCTACTCAAACCTTGCAATAATAACCCATTCTAACACTGAATTCCTTTTTGACTTTATCCGATTAATACCTGGAGTACCCAAAGCAAAGGTGAAGTCGAGAATTGTTATGAACCCAGTTCATGCTAAAAGGTTAATGAGAGCTTTGGTTGAAAATGTGAAAAAATTTGAAGCTGCAAACGGAACCATCAAGGACATTGATACAATGACAAACATTCCACCAAGTAACTTTGGAGGTCCACCAGCAGAGGCTTAATTGAACAACAAAATATATTTGATCAATTTACTTATGTTACTTTAAAAAGTTAATGTTTCCTAATTCTGCATTTTATCTCTAAGAATGTGAAAAATTTGCTCTTAATTACCGTTTAAAACGGGAAAGAATATCCATTAGATGAGTTTCGTATATCCTTCTTTTCTTATTGCATTGCTTGCTTTAGCAATTCCTATTATCATACATCTGTTTAATTTCAGAAGGTATAAGGACGTCTATTTTACCAATGTTGAATTCTTAAAAGAAGTTAAAGAGGAAAAGGCCAATCGTTCAAGACTGAAACACTGGTTGGTACTGCTTTCAAGATTATTGGCAGTTGCAGCTTTGGTTCTGGCATTCGCACAACCTTTTATTCCTAAGGACGAAAATGAAATCGTCAAAGGAGACAAGGCAGTAAGCGTTTACATTGATAACTCTAAAAGTATGGATGCCACCAGCAATGACGTGTCCCTGATAGAGAAGGCAAAATTCAAAGCTAGAGAAATCGTCGAAGCCTATGGCCCAAGCGACCGCTTCCAAATTATTACCAACGATATTGAAGGAAAGCATCAAAGGATGCTCGATAAAGAAGAGTTTTTAAATTATCTGGACGAAGTAACAACCAGTCCAAATGTTCAAAAGCTTTCCAGCATCGTTGAAAGACAAAAAGATGTTTTGGAAGCTGCGAAATTAGAAGAACAAAATATCTTTTTGATTTCTGACTTCCAAAAGAATATCGTCGATGTTGAAACCGATACGTCCAACAAATTTTACTTTATCCCACTTCAATCTGTGGGTCAACAAAATATTTTCATTGACACAGCTTGGTTCGAATCTCCAGTTCAAGTAATCAATGAAACAAGTAAGCTGATTTATCGCTTAAATAATACCGGTGCTGCCGATGTTTCTAATTCCAAATTAACATTGAAATTGAACGGGCAAATAAAAGCACTAAAAGATTTTAGCCTAAAAGCCAAAGCAACGAAAATTGATACCATCAATTTTACAGTAACCGAGGGTGGCTGGCACAAGGCAGAAATAAACATTACTGACTATCCAATTGATTATGACGATAATTATTATTTGACATTTTTTATGGATGAAAAAGTCAATGTCCTGTCTATTAATGAAAATAAATCAAATCGCTTCCTTAAGGTATTGTTTGAAGGAGACGACTACTTTGATTTGACGAATGAATCAGTTAGTCAACTGAATTATTCCGATTTCAATAACTACCGAATGATCGTTCTAAATGATGTGAAAGAAATTTCATCAGGACTGGCTTTTGAATTACAGCAATATTTAGAAAAAGGAGGAAGTTTAGTGGTTTTCCCTGCAATGAATGCCAAGGTTGAAACTTACAATTCTTTCTTGAGAGGACTAAAGGTCAATACTTATGGCAGTCTTTCCAATTCTGAAAAACAAGTCGGTACCATCAATGTAAACCAAGAAGTTTTTACAAATGTATTTGAAAGAATTCCGCGAAATATTGATTTACCCAAAGCTACCAGTAGCTACGATATGACCAGATTTTCAGGATCAGGGGAAGAAGTGCTTTTGAAATTTACCGAAGGAAGCTCTTTCCTTTCAAAATACAATGTCAGCCAAGGGAAACTTTATTTGGTTTCAAGCCCGCTTAGCGAAAAAGCTTCCAATTTGCCCTCTCATGCTATTTTTGTACCAATGCTCTATAGAATAGCTTTGGTTGGAGGAGACATGGGTGCTTTGGCTTACAAAATAGGAAAAGACAACATCGTAGAAGTAAGAAAAATAGCAGATCCCAAAAATCTGAATGACGATAGCGTCATGAAGATGAAAGGGGAATCTGGCGAGTTTATACCAGGACAAAAAATTATCGGAAGCAAAGCAATCCTCAGTATCAATAACCAACTTAAAGAAGCTGGATTTTACGAATTATTCAAAGATCCAACCTTGCCATTGGCCTATTTTGGCTTCAATTTTGACAGACAAGAGTCCGTTCTAGATTATTTCACTCCATCAGAACTCAAGGAGAAATACTTCGGTTCTAACATCAATTTCTTGGACAACGACAACATGGATTTGAAAGTTGAAATAGGTGAAATAAACAAAGGACTTACGCTTTGGAAATGGTGTTTGATAGCTGCATTAATATTTCTCCTACTAGAAATTTTGCTTCTCCGATTTTGGAAAGATTAGAGTATCGAAAATATTCGTATTTTTGAAATAACTAATCTGCACTTCTATGAACAAAGTAAGCGTTTTTTCCGTCGCCCTTAAATCGGGATTGATCCTTGGTTTGGGTCTGATTGTCTACTCACTCTTAACTTATCTCCTCAATGTTTCTCTTGAAAGTACTTGGGTTGGCTATGTTTCCTACGCAATAGTGCTTTTAGGCATAGTTTTGGGTATTAGAAACTTTGCTGCTTCGAATGGCCGCATGACATATGGACAAGGTGTGGGCGTAGGAGTTTTAACTGGCTTGTTTGCCGGTTTGATAAGTGGAATATTTAGTTACCTATTCTTTTCATTTATTGCTCCAGAAATGTTGACTGAAATGCTGGAAATGGCAGAGAAAGGGATGGTAGAACAAGGAATGCCAGATGACCAGATCGAACAAGGTATGGAGTATACTAAAATGTTCATGAAACCAGGTCCATTGGCAATTGTTTCAGTTTTTTCCTATGCTTTCGTAGGATTGGTAATTTCATTAATAGCATCTATCTTTTTACAAAAAAAATAATGATTTGACCCTAATTGAAAATTAAAAATAGGTTCAAAATTTGAATATGGATATTTCTGTTGTAGTCCCCTTATACAATGAAGACGAGTCGCTTCCTGAGTTGGCAGCCTGGATAGACCGGGTCTGCAAGGAGCATGGTTTTAGCTATGAAGTAATTCTAGTTGATGATGGAAGTACTGATAAGTCTTGGCAAGTTGTGCAGGAACTGTCTCAGAAATATGAAGGGGTAAAAGGAATTAAGTTTCGCCGAAACTATGGTAAATCTGCGGCCTTGAACGAAGGCTTCGGCAAGGTCAGTGGCGATGTCGTTATCACAATGGATGCCGATTTACAGGACAGCCCCGATGAGATACCCGAATTGAGAAGAATGATCATTGAAGATGGTTTCGACCTGGTTTCTGGATGGAAAAAGAAGCGTTACGATCCAATTACCAAAACCATTCCAACCAAAATTTACAACTGGGCGAACCGTAAAATGTCAGGGATTTACTTACACGACTTTAATTGCGGTCTGAAAGCTTATAAAAAGAATGTCGTTCAAAGCATTGAGGTTTATGGTGAAATGCATCGTTTTATCCCTGTAATAGCCAAAGAAGCTGGTTTTACTAAAATTGGCGAAAAAGTAGTGCAACACCAAGCAAGAAAGTATGGTGTTACCAAATTCGGAATTGAACGGTTTATCAATGGATTTCTCGATCTGCTTTCCATTTCATTCATAACACGTTTTGGAAAGAAGCCGATGCACCTCTTTGGTCTTATTGGAACGCTTTTCTTCTTTTTTGGTGGAATGATAACAATCTGGTTACTTGGAAGCAAAGCATATTCTATTTACATTGGGGAACCCGATCGTTTGGTTGCTCAAAATCCATCATTTTACATTGCGCTAGTAATGATGGTCATAGGGGTTCAGTTATTTCTAACTGGCTTTCTTGCTGAACTTATTTCAAGAAGTGCTTCAGATAGAAATCAGTATCAAGTAGCTGAAAAAATTAAGCTAAACTAACCGCTAAACTAACCGGAATCAACAAATTTAATGACTGAAGAAGATCAGACATACGTTTATTTTGCTTCTGATCTCCATCTCGGGATTCCCAACCCAAAGGAAAGCAAGGAACGGGAGAAGAAATTTATCCGTTGGCTTGACGCTATCAAAGACAATGCAACTGCGATCTATTTGGTCGGAGATTTGTTTGACTTTTGGCATGAATATAAAAAAGTCGTTCCCAAAGGATACGTTAGATTATTAGGCAAACTCGCCGAATTGAGAGATGACGGAATTCCAATTTTTATTTTTACCGGAAACCACGACCTTTGGATGTCTGGTTATTTTGAAGAAGAATTAAACATTCCCGTCTATCATGAACCCATTTCAAGAACATTTGGCGGTAAAAAGTTTTTTATCGGCCATGGCGATGGCCTTGGACCAGGAGATTATGGGTACAAATTTTTGAAGAAATTCTTTCGAAATCCCCTTTGTCAATGGGCTTTTCGCCAAATTCACCCTGATCTTGCCTGCAGAATGGCCCAATTTTGGTCAAATAAAAGTAGATTAGCTCAAAATAATGGTGAACAGCCCACTTTTACCGGAAATGACAATGAATGGCTTTGTATCTTCGCAAAAGAAAAGCTAAAGTCAGAGCATTTTGACTACTTTGTTTTCGGGCATAGGCATTTGCCATTAAACATTGAATTAAATAACAAGTCCAAGTATATCAATCTAGGAGATTGGATAAATCATTTTACGTATGCAAAATTCGACGGTAAAGAACTTTCTCTTTGTTACTTTGAGCAGCCTTAGCTTGCTTTGTCTTTTATTGGTGTTTACAGCTTCTGCTCCACCAAAAGAATACAAGTTGAAGGCCAGCATTCCTATTGATGGAGTCTATATGACTACCGATCACTTGTCCAATGCTTATGTTATTAACAAGGACAATGAGGTGGTAAAATACAATAAAGAGGGAGATCTGGTAGCGAGGTTTTCTGAGAAAAGATATGGTCAATTAACCAGTATCGATGCTACTAGTCCTTTCAATATATTGATGTTTTATGAAGACTTCTCAACGATAGTCGCATTGGACAATCAACTCAATCCCAAAACACTTTATAGATTACCTAGTTTGGGAATCAACAATGTAACAGCTGTAGGACTTTCAGATGATAACTATGTTTGGTTTTTTGACAACAATGAATCCAAACTAAAGAAAGTAAATACCAAATACGAGATAATTCAAGAAAGCCTCGCTGTCAATCAATTGGTTGGTAGTGAAGTGAAACCAAATTTTATTCTCGAAAAAGATAGAAAAGTTTTTGTCAATGATCCTGAATTAGGAGTGCTTGTTTTTGATATTTTTGGTAATTATTACAACTCCTTTCCAATCGGAGAACTAACATCTTTCCAGGTTATTAACAACATGTTAATCTTTCCTAGAGATGGTAAATTACAGATTTTTAATTTTACCGATTTCCAAATCAAATCTGTACCCTTACCTGAAACAGTCAGCGAAATGAAGTTTATGCAGATTGAAAAAGATATTTTATTTGTACTCAATGAAAATGAGTTGCAAATTTATGATGCGCTATAATAATTTGTAAAATTTTATTTTTCAGTGTGTTACCATGGTGTTTTCTTTTTTATTTGAAATGAAAAGAAAAGATACTTTCACGATTTCTATTTTTTTTATCAATGTAATACTATATTGGTAGGATATTTGCAATTACTGATGTAATACAAAGTTTTTGCAGGTTTTAACAATGTGCTAAACACTATTTTATCTAACCAATTCAACATATTGTGGTAATCCAAAAAGAAGTTCGTTTGGAGGCTTTTGTGGAATCAACTTTACGTCTTGCCAATAAACTTCCCAATGACAACATAGGGAAGTATTACAAAGCTCAGATTCAGAAATTAGCCAAAGAAAACAAAAAAGCATATAGAAAATCTAATTACGCTCAGTCGATGGAAGACTATCGAGAATCTCAAAAAAATGTTTTGAACGGCATCAATGAAACCATTGTCAATTTAAGAGTTCTGCAGAAAAAAGAGTATGCTTCTGTCGCCGTTTTAAATGATTTAATCGACAATGCTTACTTGCTAATTTCAAATTTGGTTTTGACTTTTAATGTTGATTCCTAGTACTGGTAATTCTTAGCTTCAAATATCTACTGAAATAGTAATCTTAGACGATTTCTGATTTAAATATTTTATTCTTCCCATCTATTTTTATTCTACTTAGCCAAGAACAATGTGGTTTTATAGCCACTATTAGCCGATATTTGGATAAAAGTAGTTCCTATTCACTGATTATTGTACTACTTTTCATGTTTTCAGGCAATTGTGGCATGATTATTTTACTATACAAACAACGATTTGTTATGGGACATGCCAAGCTATAGCTATCCTCAAGAAAACCAGAATGATTAATCATTCAGTCTCTTGTTTAGGAGTTGAGTTCCCAGGCCAATTTTGTATGAAATAGAGCGTATTTGATTTGGAATAAAATATTTTAATGTTAGTCGAGGTTTGTGCGAATTCAGTTCAGTCTGCTATCAATGCCCAAAGAGGGGGTGCTGATAGAATAGAACTTTGTTGCGATCTTCCATCTGGAGGACTGAGCCCAAGTTCGGCCTCTATTCTCGTTGCTAGAGAAAAACTTGACATAGAACTCTTTGTTTTTATTAGACCACGGATTGGCGATTTTTGCTACAACGCCCTTGAATTCGAAATAATGAAACGGGAAATAGAATTTGCCAAAGATTCTGGTGCAGATGGAATCGTTTTTGGAATCCTTCAAAGCAATGGCAAAGTCGATTTTTTCAGAACCAGAGAGCTGGTCGAGTTGGCTCATCCATTGCCATGCACATTTCATAGAGCTTTTGATATGTGTCCTTATCCTTTCGATGCATTGGATGATCTTGTTGCTGCTGGAATTACACGAGTCCTCACATCTGGAGGAAAGCCTACCGCTCTAGAAGGGAAAAAATTAATAGCCCAACTCAATAAAGTTGGTGGTGGCCATATTGGTGTTATTGCCGGTGCAGGCATAAATGAAATGAATGTGGATGAATTGGTAAAGTTCACCAATGTCAATGAAATTCACCTCTCTGGGAAAACCACGATCAAAGGAACATTTCACGCCAGAATAAATGGGGTTAGTTTTGGAAATGATCATTGGGAAACTTCTGCAAGGTCAATCTATCAAGTCAAAAATATTTTAGACAATAGAGAAAAATAATTATTGTCGAGCCAATGATTGTGAAATGTTTTGTGAAATGTTACGTTCATAAAAGATGAATACTGTTTTTACTCTTTCCTTGTTTTTTACCTCCATTTTATCCTCCTTGTTATTATGGTCCTGCTCGTCGAATACCGAGGTGAAAACCAAGGAAAAAGAAATTGTAATCAAAGTCGAAGACCAAAAACCAAAGACCGAAAATCGAATATCGGAAACAGGAAAAACCATTTTAGAAAGATTCCTGCCCCCCAATGGATTTGAAAGAACCGAAATAAGCGAAAGTAGTTTCTCTGCTTATTTAAGAAGCTTGCCTTTAAAACCCAAAGGTTCAATTGTGAAATATTACGATGGCAGGGAAAAAACAAATGGCGTCTACATTGCAGTGGTAGACATGGATGTTGGAAAACAAAATTTGCAGCAATGTGCCGATGCAATTATGCGTCTGAGAGCAGAGTATTTTTACAAAAAGAAGGACTTCGATAAAATACATTTCAACTTTACCAACGGATTTAATGCGGAGTATTCTAAGTGGAGAAAAGGGCAAAGGATAAAAGTCCAGGGCAATAAATGTTCTTGGACAAACAATGGAACCTCTTCTGATTCGTATGAAGTTTTTCGCAAGTACTTAACTCAAGTGTTTATGTATGCTGGTACACTTTCACTTGCAAAAGAGCTGAAAAAAGCTGAGTGGACTGACATGCAAATTGGTGATGTATTGATTCAAGGTGGTTCTCCTGGACATGCTGTAATAGTTGTGGACATGGCCATCAATAAAAAAACTGGCGAAAAACTATTCATGCTTGCACAAAGTTATATGCCTGCTCAGGAAACCCAGATTCTTCACAATCTTAACAATCAACAGCTCAGTCCTTGGTATAGTTTGGAACTGAATGGCGCCATTGAAACTCCAGAGTGGGTATTTAAGAAAGGCGATTTAAGGCGATTTTAATGACTCCCAAATTAAAAAAAAGCGTATCTTTTAGAAAAAAGAAATGAGGGCTTTTTTTTGCATAACAATTCTATTCGTATTCACTTTTTCTTGTCAAACTAAAACTGGAAAATCAGCTAGTGAAATGGCAAAGTTTACAGGAACAATCGCGGATAGTGCGGCGGTTGTCAGTGCACATCCTTTTGCGAGCAAAGCTGGAATCGAAATTTTGAAAAAGGGAGGCAATGCAGTTGATGCAGCAGTTGCTGTTCATTTTGCTTTGGCAGTGGTTTATCCCCGTGCTGGAAACATCGGCGGAGGTGGATTTATGATTTTACGGGAAGCTGACGGAAAATTAAACAGCCTAGATTTTAGAGAAAAATGCCCCGCTGCAGGTCACAGGGATTTATACTTGGATGCAGATGGAAACGTCGTTCCACGACTTAGTATTGATGGGCATCTCGGAGCTGGAGTTCCTGGTTCTGTCGATGGAATGTATACAGCGCACAAAAAATATGGGAAACTCGATTGGAAAGTATTGTTGCAACCTGCGATAGATTTGGCCGAAGATGGACATATGGTTTCTGAAATAGAAGCAGAATATATGAACGATAATCGGGAAAAGTTTGACAAGTTCAGCACTACAGGGAAATATTTTACCAATCCCTCGAACAGATGGAAGGGCGGTGACAAACTAAAACAAATTGATCTTGCTGCAACTTTAAAAAGAATTCAAACAAATGGTCGCTCTGGCTTTTATGAAGGCCAAACAGCCGATTTGATTGTCGATGAAATGAAGCGATCAAATGGAATAATTACGCACACAGATTTGTTAGCTTATCGATCTGTTTGGCGCGAGCCGATAATCGGAAATTATAAAAATGATTATCGAATCATTTCAATGGGTCCACCTTCTAGTGGAGGAATCGCCCTTTTACAAATGTGTGAAATGGCAGAACGCTTTCCTGTCAAAGAATGGGGTTTTCAATCAGCAAAGACGGCACACATTATGATCGAGGCGGAACGATTGGCCTATGCAGACCGAGCGAGCCATTTGGGAGATCCTGATTTCTTTCCAGTTCCCTTAGAGGGATTATTGGAAGAACAGTATTTGTCACAACGAGCCAAATTAATCAATCAGTCAGAAGCAACTCGAAGTAAGAATGTAAAAGCTGGATCCCCAAAAGGAGCAACAGCTGTTGAAGGGAAAATGCCCGCCGAAAGCAACGAAACAACTCATTATTCTATAGTCGATAAATGGGGCAATGCAGTTTCTATAACAACAACTCTTAACAGCAATTATGGCTCTAAAGTTTTTGTAGCTGGCGCTGGTTTTTTGTTGAACAATGAAATGGATGATTTTAGTGCCAAGCCTGGTGTTTACAATCAGTTTGGATTGTTGGGCAATGAAGCGAATGCAATTGCTCCAGAAAAAAGAATGCTCAGTTCTATGACCCCAACGATCGTAGAAAAAGAGGGCGAATTGTTTATGGTTTTGGGAACACCTGGTGGAGCTACAATTATTACGTCCGTATTCCAAAACATTTTAAATGTAATTGAATTTGAAATGAGTATGCAGGAATCGGTCAATGCTCCAAGATTTCATCACCAGTGGTTTCCGGACACTGTTTACGTCGAAGAAGAGGCTTTCAATGTTGAAATAAAGTCTGATCTGGAAAAAATGGGACATCGAATAAAAAGTCGTGGTTCTCTAATCGACAAGAATTACATCGGAAAAGTTGATGCAATTCTTGTAAGAAAAGATGCGAAGCTCGAAGCGGCGGCCGATATCAGAGGAGAAGATACGGCCTTGGGCTATTGATCGTTTTTAGCCTTGTATTTTAATTGCTTTTAATACTCAAGTTTCCGTATGAAATTTCAACATCTACATCATTGTCAGGGTTTCCACTGCCTATTATTGCATTGATAGATTTGCCTCCGCTGGTTTCATGGTCCATTTCAACTCCGGCGGAAAATTCTTCGTCTATTTTGATGTTTCCATATCTTGCATCAGCATCTAAGTTGAATGAACTGTTTGGATCAAAATGCAATCTTACGCTTGTGTATTGGGCTTCTATTTCAATGGCCTTGAATTCAGCAGGAATGTAATTGATGTCGCAGCTAGGGCCATATCCAATGTCTAGGTCTAATTCGTTTAGGAGTTCATCGATTTCTAGAGCGGTATACCGCATTTCACCTTCAAAATTGACCACGGATTCTATTTCGACCTTTCCGTATTTAGAGTCAATATCCATTTCATCTACCTGCTCAATTTCAATATTTGAATACTTGCTTTCAATTTGGAGTTTAGGAGATTTTTCTAATTCAAGATTCGAATACTTGATTTCCAAATCACCATTTCTGATGTATTCAATTTCTGCCTTCGCATAGCCTAAGTCCATTTCAGTGAAATTACCATTGAGGCTTTCTCCTTTTATGTTTCCGTATTTCATTTCAATGTCAACATTGCCATCAATATCGTCCAAAAATAGATCTCCATATTTGTGAGCTATTTCGAGGCTGCCAGATTTAGGCATTCTGACCACATAGTTGACCTCAACTTTATTTTTAGTGTTGCCAACCAAAGGAACTTTGTTTTTCCAATCCTCTTCCATTTCAGTGGTTAAAGAAATTTGATTAGAACTTTCGCTGATTTCAATCTGAATGCCATCAATCCTCTCCTGAGCTCTTTCTTCTGTTTTATCATAAACGATAATTTCTATTTCAACGTCAATTTGATTTTGATCCCAAGTTTCAATATGAATCAATCCAAATTTATTTTCGATGTTGAGTATCACATTGGGATCAACATTGTAACTGTGTTCCAATGTTTTTGATTTCATTGATTCAGTACTACCCTTTGCAAAGGAAAATTGAGACATGCAAAAGAGGATAATTAGAGCTGTATTTTTTATTGTGTTTTTATAAGCGAACATTTCCATTATCTTCATTTTTTTGATTGTTAATATTTTCAAGAATCGATTTTTGATGTTCTAAAACAGTCATTCTCATTTGCAAATTTTGGATCATCAATTCAAGAATTTGTCCATTGTCCAAATCCTGTTGCAAAGTGTTTTTCAATTCGAGATACATTGAGTCCATTTGCTCATGCTCACCCAAAAATTCCTTTACCAATTCAGGATAGTTTTGGTCGTATTCTTTTATTTCATTCTTATAATCGCTGATACTTGAAAAGTAAAATATTTCTGCCTCTGCGACTTCTGGTGAAATGTCTTTCAAGTTGAAATGACTGGCAAGTGCGCTGTCATTGGTCTGAATATTTTGCTGATTGGCGACCCAATATCCCAGACCGAAAGTCATGATAAACATGGCCGCAAATCGCAAAATGTTCTTCATTCCAAAAACGCCTTTGACAACTTTTGATTCTTTTCTCTGCGGCAGCTTTTGATCAAGTTCTTGCTCTATTGAAGCCCAAAGATCTGTTGGTGCCTTAGCGACATCAAAGTCTGATCTTTTATCTTGAAATGTATTTCTAAATTTATCTGACATGATTTGTTTTTTTAACAGATCAATAATTTTTTCTTTTGTTTAATCTCTCTCTTGAAAATAAATCAACCTTTGGTTAACTATGTTTCCAACATTTTTCTCAAAAGCTTTTTAGCCCTTGCAAATTGCGACTTGGAAGTTGACTCTGAGACATTTAAGATCTCTGCAATTTCCTTGTGATCGTAGCCTTCCATCATGTACAAATTAAAAACAAGCCTGGATCCTGTTGGCAATTCTTTAATTTTCGCATGAATCATTGCCGGTGTTGCTTTCGCGATAACTTCTTCTTCTCGTTCATCGTTTGTTATTTTATAAGAAACAGAATCGATGTCAACGATTGCTAGTTTTCTTTTTTTCACATGATCTAAGCATTTATTGATCACGATTTTTTTTAGCCAAGCCCCAAAACTTACTGTTCCAGAAAACTGACCAATGCTGGTGAAAGCAGAGACAAAAGCGTTTTGCAGAACGTCTCTTGCATCTTCTTCGTTCGAAACCATCCTCAGAGCGATATTGTACATGGCATCGCAATAATTATTGTACAATTGCGACTGAGCCAGACGATCGTTTTGACGACATCTTTCAACCAATGCGTGGTTTTTATCTATATAGGCTGTGTTCAAAATACTGTTTCCCCTTTTAAAGGTAAAGATTAAGGCAAATAAGGGCTAAAACCAAATGAATGGCCTGTCAACCTTTCTTATTATAAAAGTCGAGCAATATTCTGAAGGGTTGGAATTTTTGTGAAATATTTTTCAATATTATCGACAATTATCCATTTTGCTAGGTTTATTGGGTGAAATCTAGCTGAATTCAGGATGAAATGAATACAATTTGTAAAATTATAAGTGTTGGTTCGGAGTATTAATCAGGAATTTCTTCGAAATCAACATAATCCCCTTCCATGTCTCCAATAATGCTGGGATTGGACGCTGGCTTTGTTTTATCGACACGAATTTTGCCCTCCTCTTCTGCTTGAGAATCTTGCTGTTGTCTGAAGTTTGCTTCCTGTTGATTCTTTAATTCTTCGGCCTGCTTTTGTAAATTGACCATAAACCTTTGAAAGGCAAACCTGAAAATGGTTCTAGCGATCCAGATTAAACAGAAAACAATTAAAAGAAATTTTAAAATAAAGGTCATTCTTAAGTATTGTATGCTTTTGACTATTTGAACAGAAAATTGTTACTATTAGTTTGATTCTAATGCACAGTAATGAAATTTTATATGCTTCTTAACATTTCAATGTGAGGAATATTATCCTCCAAATAAACTTCACTTACCTTTTCAAAGCCAAATTTATTATAAAATTTTTGAAGATGCTCCTGTGCAGATATTCTTATTGAAGATTTTCCATAAACGGATTCTGTCACTTTTATAGATAAATCCATCAATTCTACTCCAAGACCTGTTCCTCTATATTTCGGAGCAGTAATTACTCTGCCAATAGAGACTTCATCATAACTCACACCAGGCTCAACAATTCGAGTGTAAGCACCTAAGTCGTTTAATTGTGGATAAACCATCAAGTGATGCGACTTTTGATCCTTGTTATCAGCATCTACATAAGGGCAATCCTGTTCGACGACGAATACTTCCTGACGCAAGACCATCATGTCATATAATTCATTGATTGTGAGTTCTTTGAACTGCTTAAATGTGTAGTTGTATTTGGACATTTAATTGTCTTTATGCTTGTTTTTAATCCAAATTATGGACATTCTCAATGGTTTTTATTAAATGTGGAAAACTATGTGGAAAACTCGATTTTACGGTGGATAAAATTCATTATTATACTTGTCACTTACAGTAATATGGGTTGTATTTTGTAGGTAGTTGTTGGAATTTAGTCGTGAAATCTTTTTCAAAACGAAGATAATCAAATGAGCATTCAAATCATTAAAAAGCCTTTTGGCAATTTGGCCAATGGAAACGAAGTTTTTCTTTTTGAAATCAGTAATAACAGGGGTTTCAGCATTGGATTAAGCAATTATGGGGGAATCATCAACACGATGAAGGTTCCCGATAGAACAGGTAATATTGGTGAAACCGTTTTGGGCCATGATAGCCTTGATCGATATTTGAAAGATCAATCCTATTTAGGTTGCATTGTGGGACGGTTTGCAAACAGAATTAAAAATGGTTCTTTTGAAATGAACGGGCGGCATTATCAACTGGCACAAAATGATGGAAAGAACCATTTGCACGGAGGAAAGGAGGGTTTTGATAAAAAACTGTGGAAGGCAGAGCAAGTAAGTTTGGAATCTGGTCCGGCCATCGAATTGTCTTATTTGAGCGAAGATGGTGAGGAGCATTATCCTGGAAATTTGTTTTGCAAAGTTCGTTTTAAGATGGAAGAAGAAAATGAGTTGTCTATAGAATATAAATGCACTACAGACAAAGACACTGTTGTTGGATTGACACACCATGAATATTTCAATCTCAAAGATGGTGGAGCTTCTACTGCAATGAATCATTTGCTAAAACTCAACGCGAATCATTTCACGAAAAACAACTCTGAGAATTTACCAACTGGAGAAATTGTTGAAGTGAAAAATAGCCCAATGGATTTTACAGAAAGAAAAAGAATCTCTGATCAAATGAATCTGGAGGAAGAGCAACTAAAGATTGAGGACGGATACAACCACAATTTCATGATAAATAAAAAAGAGAAAGAATTGAACTGGGCGGCTGAAATATATGAAGAAAGTTGTGGAAGAAAATTGACCATCTCAACGACAAAACCAGGCTTGCAATTTTATGCAGGTTCACGGTTGGAAGGAAATCAGGGTAGGGGAGACACAAGATTTTTGCCTTACCATGGATTCGCTATTGAAGCCCAGAATTTCCCAGATGCGCCCAATCAAGAACATTTTCCCTCGGCAGTTTTAAGAGTGGGAGAAGTTTATAATGAGAAGACGGTTTATAAGTTTGAGGTAGAGTAGGTAGGGTTAGGCTATTGGCTTTTAGCCTTTGGCCTTTAGCTTTTGGCCTTTAGCTTTTGGAGGAATGAATAAGAAAATCTTGTTGCCTTCGGGTTTTTGCTGTAGGCGTTCTTGTGTTTACAATACAAATCAAGCGAACCCAGAATAGGTGCCGTTAGGGTGCCGTTC
>CALBCY010000242.1 GCA_937927195.1 uncultured Chitinophagales bacterium | reverse complement strand
CAGAAAAAAGAGCAGAAATGGGTTCTTGGCGTGAAAATGCAGTTAATGTTTTAAAAGACTTTCCACTAGAAAATATAGACGATGAAAAATAAGATAAATCTACTTTTTGTTTCTTTCTTTTGTTTGTTGGTATCCAACTTTAGTATGATGGCCTATCCACATCCATCCATAACTCATGATTGCAATGGCAAAGGAGAAGGAAGCATAGAATTTAGAAATTTTGGCTACGAAGCACCCAATGGGCCTTTCGATTTTACTTGGTTTAATGAAAACGGTGAAACAGTTGTTTCGGGTATTACCAATGTCGATCCCATTAGCACCGATCCTGATGGTTTGATTAAACTGGATTTAATAGATGTTGCAGCAGGAACTTACACATTAATAATAATGGATAAAGACGACTGTCAAGGAGTTTACGATCCTATTGTAATTGATGAAATTCAATGTTCAGATGTCAATTTTACACTTTTACCTAATTGTGGACAGGAATCAAATGGTATTTATGAAATTTGTGTGGGAGCATCCATAGAAGTCATTGGTTCATTGATAGAATTAGATGACGCAACTATTGAATCTATAAGTTGGATTTGGTCAGGAGATGCTCATGTCACTACAATAAACAACACTACTTCATTGCAAAATTACAGTGTTTTTTGGGGGACTCCTGGGGAGAAAGAAATTAAAATGATTGTTCAATATACCAATGGGGAAGAAGAAGTGATAGTTAATAATTCTGTTATTGTTGGTACTGGTTCAAATGTATGTGATACAAGTCTTGATCTCACACTTTGTATCCCATCTAGTCCTTGTTATAGTTCAGCTGGTCCACCAAGGACTAATGGTTTAGGATGTTTGACTTTAACGAATGGTGGGTCCAATATTAAAATATATTACAAACAACTTGGCTATTCTCCAACCTCTGTTTTCTGGGGAGCCGCTCATTCCAACGAAGTCGTTTATAAAGATGATAATCCATTGATAAATCCTTCAAACGGAGGCCACATAGGAGTTGGTTTAACTTTGCAAAACCCAATCATAGATGATGTTCATTATTTTCTTAGAACAGCCGCTGGATGTTCAAATTACTTAGGAAGTATCCCAAATTCGGAATGCGAATCATGTTCTGACCTTTCAATTTTCCCATTGGCCGTATCTGATATTATAGAAGCCTTTGATTGTGAGCCAGGTGATGATGGATTAGTAGATGTTAATTTGTTAGTTTCATGCGGAGCACCACCTTATCAAGTCACATGGACACCAGGTATGCCAATGCAGTCGACTACGTTTTACACAGGTTTGATAAATTTGCAAATTCCGGTTATCGGAGACATTTCGCCTGATGTGTATAATATTACGATAACAGATAATAATGATAATTCTATTAGCACTGAAATGTTTTGTGGTGTAGTATTGGGGATAGGAGGTAGTGGAGATGGTTATGCCACAGCTTGTAATTCACCAGACGACTCACAATCCCCTGCATTCGCAGCCCCACCAATATACGAGTTTTGTAAGGGCGATCCTATTTGCATAGATTATGATGTTACCGAAACAGAAAATGGTTTGTATGCTGTTTATGTCAAAAATTATCAAGGCAAAATGGAATTGTTTCAAACCGGAACCACCACCAATGCTGTAGGGCAATTCTGCTTTGAAGAGTATGAATTAAATACTGGTTCCAATCTAGTTGAGCTGGTTGCTACAGATAAGGGGGAATGCAATGACAATTTCACCACTCAAGTCTACACCATCAATATTTCGGATGCTTCTTACCAAGAAAGTATTACAGAATTGGAGGTAATCAATGCTTATGAAGAAGACTACAATAATTACTTTGCTTTGTGTACTTCAAGTCCGATTCAATTGCAAGCCGAGGCAAGTGGAATGAATGAATACAAATGGTACAGAAACGGATTTTTAGAGGCTACTTCTGCTGATTTCTATACTGTCACAGAACCAGGGATGTATGTCTTGATTTACTTTGATGCAAATGACGGGCCATGTGGGCAATACACTTCTCAGCATATTTATATGAAATCAGTTGAAAATTTCTCTGGTGTTTCAGATACATGGCCACCTATGAGTCACAGTATGCAAAATATTGGTATTGGCGGTATGTGTTCTGGACAAGTATCTATAAGTTTTCAGGTTATCGGTGGGAGTGGCGACTATCAGGTATGTTGGGATCACCTGCCGGATTGTAGCAATGATCCTGTAGCAATTAGCATGGGAGGAGACCGCAATTACACCATTACCGATCTTTGTACAGGTATTGAAATGTCAGGGTGTATCAAGGTGCATCAAAACAGGGCGATTTCCGATTGTTCAGGTACTTTTACTGATGGTAACATTCTAGATCCAGATGTTAGATTAAGAGTAAGTCCAACAGTATATGAAGAATCCACCACTTTAGAGGTAGAATTGGATGAACCTACTACTGTCAATATCAGAACTTCAAACATTTTGGGAACAGAACCTTCAAATGTTGCCAACCAATTGGCTCTTCCAGCAGGAACCAGTACAATATCCTATACTCCACTAAATCCAACTTCAGGCATAAAAGTTTTTGTTTTGGAAGCAGAATGTATCAGTAAAAGTCAACTAGGTATACAAATTGCACCTTAGGGGAACCAACGACCATTGGGAGCCCAACCTCCCCAGTTTCCACCACCTCGTCTCATTGCTTTCTTTTGATAATTCGGTAAATGAGCGATAAAATAATTTGTCTGGAACGCCATTGAAATTCGGATTCAGAACAAATGTTCTCAAAAGGGTACACCAACCAAATGATTTGTAAAAATCGGGGATCAATAACTTTTTGAAGATAATTTTCTCTAATCCAACAGGCAAAATTGGCGATTTGCCAATAACAGCCGTACCTATAACGATGGCTGAAAGCCAAGACGGTGCGCCGTTGCGATTCCAAGAATTGCCACAGGTAATGTACCAAAAACGCAAAATCGAGCGATAGCGATGATGTGTACCTTTTTGAAACTCAGTTTAGGAGATTTCTTTGTAATCGCTGTATTGATAATATTTTGGCCTTGAATCTATTCGAACATGTAAGTAATAAACTCCTAAGCCAGAAGTACTTATCCATTTAAGGGAATTTCCAACTTTGAGTGAAATTTCATTGGCGACTTTCTCCCAAAACTTGTTCAATTGTTCAGTTTCCGCATTGCGAATGAAATTAGCCAAATGCGAATATATTTCCGACTTGGAGATAGGGCAGGGCACTATCAATTTTGCATCTCCACCGAGGTTCGCAAAAGAAACGACCTGCTCCTCAGAATCAAAAAACTTGGAGAAAGACTTGAGGTCTGTTTCAGCTTTGGTCAAGGAGGTGGAATTGATCAAAACGAACTCGTATGGGTTTTCAAACTTGTGTTTGTTGAGTGGAGGATGTTCCCAGAAAAATGCTTCGAATTCGCAATCTTGCAGGATCTTAGAATAAAAGTGTCGAAAGGTATCTGAGCTTTTCCAAAGGGATATCACTCTCTGAAAAGTAAGGGCTTCGTCCTCCTCAAACAAATGAAACCGAACTGTCTTTTCTTTTGGATTTTCGAGAACTTCCTTTTTAAAATTGAATTTCATTTTAACAATATATGAAAATGATTGATAAACTGTATAGTAGAGACTATATTTTTAGTAATGCTCAAATATGCTAGTTTCAAAAAATCGCTCGATCGGAGCTTAGGACATTTCCAATTGATATTTGAATCATCCGCCATTTGCCTTCCTGACGAAGAACAGAGTCATAAGATTGTTTCGTTCTTTTAGTGAACGATCAAAAGTTTCCTGCTTTTGTTTTGCGACAAAGAATCTTCTTCAAAAACAAACTGGATGAAATATTGTCCACAGGGCCAATTACTGGAATCAATTCTTTGTTGACTTGGATTTATAATTTTGAAAATTTCACCCAATTGATTGTAAACAATTATCTCCTTTACATTATCTCTTTTATTGTCCAACAGGAAATAAGCATCAGCTGGATTGGGATAAATGCCGGTGCTTTCATTGAATGAAATTTCATTTATAGCCGTTTCTTGTTCTACTACAAAAACAAATTCTTGAGGACAATCAACATTGCTGTTAAGGCTGGCAAGTAGGGTATAGGTTCCAGGATCGCTCACGGTTATACTTTGCGCTGTTTCTCCTCCTGGCATCCACAGATAGGACTCAAATTGATCAGGGGCATTTATTTCTGTTGGGGAGTTGATGATTAGGTAAGTGCTGTCTTCCAGGCCTGATTCAACAGATGACAATAGAAATGATTCGATTGGAATGTTCAAAACCAATCCGGTCAACTCACAAGTTGGATTGAAATAGGTATTGCTGTAAATACCCAAATTAAGATTGTCCATGTTTTCGAATCCAGTCAAATTTAAATCTTCAATTGAAGAAGCGGCAGTTATGAAATTTTCTGGTACGTTTGAGCCACTGTCCTGATTTGGAGAACAAAGGACTTCATTGTCAGGTGTTGATTGAAAGTTTTCAGGACAATCGCCCTCAAAAACAACAAACATATATCCCAAGGCAAATGAGCAATAGAGCTCAGTACAAAAATCTTCTGTATTTACAACCACTCCCTCACAAACATTCACTTGATTGGGAATGTCGGAAAGAAGCTCATTAAAAGGACCAGCCAAGTCCGTACAACTTGGAGTGTCGTCATCAATTATTTGAATGGTATCCATAGATTGGTTGCCTTGTGAATCTGTAATGCTGATGGCCAAAAATATATCAAAGCCTGACAAGAAATCTAAAGTGCAAAATTCGTTTATGCCAAAAGAAGCGATTGGGTTTTCATTTGATGGAACTGATGAAAATTCAAACTGCAAACCATTTATTGGAGCTTGGTAAGTTTCACCATTTACGGTTAAATAAGAGTTGTTTGGCGGTCCATCAAATGGCTGACCTTCATAATTCAAAACAATGTTCTCTATTGTTATCAAGAAGCTTCCATCTTCGAATGGTTCCGCATCCGTGACATTGTTTAAGAATAGATCTATCGGTCCCTTGTCCCAATATGCATTCCCACAATAATCCTGCATATTGCAAACGATTTCATATTCTGTTAGTATTGGTGCTTGCTCAATAATAAAAACAAATTCTTGCTGGCAATCAATGTCATTGTCCAATGTGGCTAAGACAGCATAAGTTCCAGGTTCGCTCACGGTTATACTTTGCGTTGTTTCTTCTCCCGGCATCCACAGATAGGATTCAAATTGATCAGGGGCATTTATTTCAGTAGGAGCTTCAATGATTAGGTAAGTCGTATTCTCAAGACCCGATTGAGCAGAAGATAAATGAAATGTTTCGAGAGGAATGTTTATGGTGACTGCTGTCAAATCACAATTATACTGTTCAGAATTATTACTGTAAATGCCGAGGTTCAGATTTTCAATGCTTTCCAATCCTTCTAGGTCAAGGTCATCTAAGGAATAGGAGGCTGTCCTAAAGTTTTCAGGCAATGGTTCTTCAATCCCTTCACCACAATAAATGAAGGTTTCCAGATTGCCTTGGAAACTCTCGGGACATTCTCCTTCAAAAACAACATACCTAATTTCAGTAGTCCATCCCAATAATGGACAATAAAATCCAAGGCAAAATTCTTCTAAATTTTCAACTGTTCCATCGCAGACGATGACAGATTCAGGACTGGAATACAAAATTTCACTAAGGGGCCCATTGGAACAAACAGGAAAATCATTAAATACAATTGGCATAACCTCGAAATATTGATTGCCCAGAGAATCTGTTATTAGCAATTCGAAAAAGAGATCGTATCCAAACACAATATCTGAACAAAATTCATATACTGAAAAAGTTGCAATAGGGATTTCGACTGAAGGAGTCCATTGGAATTCAATTTCTAAACCGTCTGGTGGAGCTTGGTAAGTTTCACCATTTATTGTTAAATTAAAACTAGATGCAGCACTACCGAAAACTACGTTCTTTAGATTAACAGTATATGTTCCATCTGCAAAAGCTTGTCCATTGCTTAAGTTGTTTAAAAATAAATCTATTGCGCCACGGTCCCAATACTCAGTTCCACAATAATCATTTTGGCCACAAACCATTTCAAAGTCAGCTTCAATTGTTTGTTCAACTACAGTAATGGTATGATTTTGTTGACAACCCTCAACAGTAGTGCCTACAAAGGTGTAAACACCAGGCTCGGTAATAATTAATTCCGAAGCGTTACTCTCATTAGGCAACCACAAATATTCAACAAATCCTTCCGGAACACCTTCGACCAAGCTGTCAATCCAAATTCCAAAATTGTGAATATCCCAATAGGAAGATCCACAATAATCTTCAAAATAACATTCTATTGAAGCATTGAAATCAAATACAGAAGTTTCAGGGCATTCTGTGACTGCAGCTTTGACTTCAATAAAGAGCATACATAATAAAAATAGACTAGCAACTAAGATGGTCGGGGTGGCTTTGTGATTCATTGTTTTAGGTTTTCGGTTAAAATCCTATTAAGTACTTGAATACAAATAATCGAATATCCAAAAATTATATTTTTCCAATTATATTCTTCAAAAAAGTAAACCTGGTTCGACACTCGATAGCTAGCTAGGCTTGACTTTTTTAAATAGTAATTAAAAAACTATTTATTTTGTATTACTCGATTACTTATGAGCACGTACTTAAACAATTTAAGCATATTTATATTTAAATACAAATAATAAGCCCTTGGACCAACGATCTGTTTTCAATCTACCACAAATTTCAAGCACAATTTCTTGTGCTGATTATTTTGAACGCAACAGATATAAGTACCAGGGCTGAGGTCAAGCACATTGAACTCCAATTCTTTTGAATAGAAGTAGTCTTGTTTTTTGATAAGCTGACCTTGTAAATTAGAAATTTCCATGCTTATTTTATCAAAATCAAAACCATCCGGCAATTTCACCCAAATTCGGTTGTGAGCAGGATTGGGCCTAAGCTTTAAATCGAGCTTGGAAGTGGAATTTAGGAAATATACTGCAGTCATGGTGTCCACGTTCATGCTGGTATCCATCATTGTAGTATCAACATTCATTGTATCCAGAATGATGATTGTATCGAGTTCGTAAATAACCGAATCACAGATTTCTGAAGAGCAGGCGTTTCCTAGAGAGTCAATTTTCATGACCCATCCTCTTTGTGGAGAAGGGTAGTGTTCATGGCCGGTAAGGATAAATCCACCATCCGAAGTTTGTTTCCAATCCCAAGCATAGGTGTTTTTGTTCCAAGCGATGGAAAAAGCTTTTACCCACAGAATCTCCCCTGTATTGCTAAGTTTGGCAACATGAGGTTGGTCCCAATAAAAGTCAGTTGCCTCATCGTATACCTCATTTGTAAACATTCCAAAAATTTCATTTTGATCATTGAAAAAGGTTGAAAAATTGAATGACTGAATCCCTGATTGAGGGACTTGAGCATACAAAGTGTCCCAAACCACTTCAAAATTTGTATCGATCTTTGCCATGTAAAAATAAGAATCAACATATGGCCATTCATACATGCACATTTCCATGAAATATCCGTCTTCAAAGGGGACAATACTTGGAGCGCAATCTGCTCCTGACAAACCATAAAATTTTGTCCATTCTTGATTTCCGATTGAATCTATTTTCAAAAACAATCCATCATGATCTGCATAATTAATTGGCTCTGCAGGTTCTGAAATTCCTCCAATAATAAATCCATCATTTTCTAATTCAAAGATTTCAAATCCATAAGAGGGTTTTTCAGGTTCGACAAAAAAGATGTTTTCCCAAATTAATTCTCCTACTTCGTTTAGTTTGCAATAATACAGATGATCTGGTAAACCATCGTTGGGTTTCCAATAGTTTCCAACCCCAGCAAAACCATCATTCGTTTGAATTATTTTTCTTATATAAACATCTTCATCGCTGCTTTCGATCTCGTTTCTCCAAAGAATATTTCCTTTTAAATCCAAGTTTACAAATATGGGATTGGCCTCAATGTTTTCGTAGGATTTGCTGTAAGCTATTACAACTGTTGAATCCCGACAAAGGATGAATTGTGTTCCGCGAAAAAGTTGGATGTCTAATCCATCGTTACTTAAATCACTGTCAATTCTTTTGGTCCAAACTTCACTGCCAAATAGATCAAGTTTTTTTATGAATAAATAATTGCTGTCTATTTCAATGGTGGTCCCAACCATCAAATATCCATCCTGAATTTCAATTATACCTCTAGATGTATTGTTTGAAACATCTGTTGTAACGATATTTTTAAAAATAATTTGGCTCGACAAGGTATCAACATATGTGGAATCTTGTCCCATCAATCCCATCGAAAAAAGAAAAAGTAAAATGTATTTGCTCACAGTTGTGGTTTTAATAAAATGTTGAACTGGATAAAAAAGATTGAAATTGATTTAGATTTTAAACCAAATCAATTTCAATCATATTGCATGGGTATAATTATTTCATAATAACAAACTTGGCCGTTCTAGTTTTGCCCAATTCGTTTATCATTTTACAAAAATAAATACCATTTGAATAATTGGAAACATCGATACTGGTCGATCCACTTTCTAAATTAAAAAATGTATGAGAATAAAGCAACTTATTCTGATTATTATAGATTTCTACTGACCATTTGTTGCTTGGGTCTAGTTGCTTCAAGTCCAAATTAACCAGGTTTTCAGCAGGATTCGGGAAAAGTGTGAATTGAATTGATTGTTCCTCCAAATTATTGATCAATTGATCTTTGGGTAGGCTCACATGACGGCTATAAGCAATTTCCTGCAATTGAGCCTTTTTACTTTGGGCCATTGTCGCAACGCTGTGATGATTGCTCTCTTCAATTATTTTATCCATTTGATCCAAACTTTTGCCTGCTGTGGCATTTTTAAGATCAATAGCTTCTTGATAAAAATTAACCATTGAAATTTGCTCTGCAGTTTCAAGAGGAATTTGATTCAAATGAAATTGGGCCTCCTCCAACTGATTGGATTTTATAAAGCTAGAGGTTATGATTGGTTTGGTCCACAAAGTCTGGGCACAAATTAATTCCTGAAGGACAAACGCTTTGGTGTTTTCTCTTATCGAGCTTCTGTATTGTGCAGCAGTATACTTGTTACAATTGCTAGGCGGATTTGATTCATCCTCGAAGGATTGTTCGCAATTTGTTTGATTTGCACAATATGTATCTGACATATTCAGATTGATAATATCATCTACATTATTTGTTAAATTCCCTGCATTATCTCTACCAGATAAACGTGTTGGTTCTGAATCTTCTCTGTATCCTAAGAAAACAGCATTGTTTACAGGAGCCAGGTTTTCTATGTGGTGGCCGATGTCGTATCCTATTGGAATTTCCTCAGGTTGATCATGCCATTTATTTACAATCACATTAGGGGTACCGTCAGCTTCTTCTATGCAATCCCACGAATCCACAACAGCAAAATCTTCCAAGTCATTTCCCGCAGGATCGGTATTGCTCAAAAACAACCAATCTGTTTTGGAATTGTCTAAATAATAATTGCAAGTGGTGTTCAAATTGGAATGGGTTCCTTGGAAAATCGTTGCAGCTCTAAAGCGACCGTGAAATTCGTTTTCATGTATGTCTTGACTCAAGGGCGATCCGAGGCTTTGCATCGCATCGCTGTTTCTTATAAACAATCCAAACTGGTAATCACGACTGGTCAGTGGATCGTTGTCATTTTCAACAGCTTTAATGGTGTTGCCTCTAATTCCAAAACCAAAAGAATCGTACATGCAAATCCCAAATGCTTGTTCCTCTGCTGAACCTTGTGGTATGTTCGTCAATTCATTGTTTTCGATGCTCAAAAGTGTGGTTGAGTTACTGGTTATTCCCTGTCTAACATTATTGATCAAATTGTTTTGAATTATCGCAGTAGAAGCGGAGAATGAATCAAATACATCGATCCCTTTGTACAAGTTTACAATTGTATTGTTGTCAATATTGAAATCAGAATAATAGCTGATGATTCCTTGGCCTTTGATTCGAATATTATTGTATCCAAAGTCGCTTGGTTCAAAATCGCAACGAAAAATATTGTTTGCAATTGGGAACATGCTGACATAACTCAAATAAATTCCTCGATATTGAGCAGATTCAGATCCTTTAAACAGTTGATCTTTTACAAACAGACAATTGCTTATGTTGTTGTGATTCATTTCTGGAGTCCTGTAAATGCTGACATCATGCCAGTTGTTTTTTAAGGTAGAATTGTGTAAATAAACAATGCCATAATTTTGAGGTTCAGTAGGAACCAAAACATCATCATTTAAAAAGTCTTTGGCTTGGATTGCATATTGGGCATCTTCAATTATCGAATTGTTTCTAATTACAACTATTCCATGTTCTGGATTTTCATGACTTTCGTCTATACTTAGATAATCCACCGTTTCGGTCAATTCAAAACTTGGATTGCCCATTACATTGATTCCTCGCCAAGATTTATTGCTGCAAGAATTTCCTGTCAAGCTTGCATCGTCCACAATTAGCTTTCCTCCCGGCATGATCCAAATCCCCGAATTGTTATCTGCAAATTCAACAACTGCTCCTTGTTCGATAATTAGACTTTTTCCATTGCCAACGTAAATATTGCCAAGGATTTTAATGTTATCAACAATTGAGTGAATGCCATCATTCAAGCTGTTCATTATTTCATTCGAATTTTTAAGCGGGATTTGATCATTTGCTAGAAGGACTGTATTCGAAGCATTATAACAAGAACCGTTAAAGGATTCTGCATAATAATAGCCAGAATTTTCGGGAACAAAATGGTCAGAATTTTCGTCTGGGAGTAGGTTGAAATTTAATCCATCGGTAGACCAATACCAATTGTAAGTTTCATTGGGATTGAAATTATTGATAACAACTTGAAGAATGCAATCCTCGCCTGAAATGGCAGGAGTCAAATTGATTTGTGGCTCTTGTAAATCAAGCATTTCAAATTCTGCAATTTCACTAATGGTACAATCGTCTGTTTGTAGAATGAATTCAAATTGATGCAATCCAGCCTCGTCTAAGTTTTCAACAGTGATGCCAATAGCATCAGAATCAGGGAGCAATTGAACATCGGTGTCAGGTCCTGAGTAGGTCCAGTTTCCGGTTGAACCCAAGGTTTGATATTCTGGGCCAAGCCATAAATTAAAAGTTTCATTTGGACAGATATTCGAATTGGAGGTAAAGATTTCCAAGTTGGGATAATCGACTATTTGTATCGGCAATATTTCTGATTCAGTGCAGCCAGAAACGAAAGTAATATTGCAAACAATAAATGGTGATCCAGTATTGTTAAAACTTGCTATTTCAGTTTGAAGCGCATTGGGCTCCGCAAAAATTATGCTATTCGGAACGTTTGAAGTCCATTCGACTGAGAGCACTTCTTCGTTGGTTAAAGCTTCGACAATGATTGTTTGATTTTCAGCCAAACAAATTACCTCATTGCTTATGGTTAAATCAAATGGAGTAAATGTTACATCTAAATTGATTAATTCTTGCGCTGTACATCCGTTGTTGTATTCTACAGTAAGGGCATAAATGCCTTCTGAAAATGAATTGATGAAATCGATTACTGGATTTACTTCTGTTGAGGAAAATCCATATGGTCCCGTCCAACTATGAGAAACCACATTGTCACTTTGGCTAAGACAACTCATTAAATTAACTGGCTCCCCGAAGCAAGCTTGCATGTTTGTCTCTAATGTATTGGACAATGGATCTAGCATGAAATTGTTTACTGGGTGACAGGTAGATCCTTCGATCTCAACTTGCCACTCCCCTGTGAAAATATCATCTGTTGCATTGAAAGGAATGATCTGATTGTTGCCATTAAAGAAAGAACCATCTGGTGCGATCCAAGTATAAGAATCAAATCCATCTTCTGCGCTTAAGTTTATGGTGTTGTTCATACAATCTACTTCAAAATCAAATCCAGGAGCGGCTCCGATCACTACTTCATAAGATCTTAGACAATTGTCGCCAATGGCAACGTCGAACCGATAAGTGCCTGGCTCCTCCGCTATTATCTGTTCCATGTCCAGCGAACAACAAGGGGTATTAATTTCGATGCAGCAATCATAAGGTGTTGATGAAATTGGTTGATCATCTTTGTACCATTGGACGGAAGTATTGGGGTAGTAATCTGAAATGTAAGAACCGTTTAACTCAACAGGGCCGCAAAGTAATTGTCCATTAGCAATTGGTGAATTGTTAGGATCTGCTCCTTTTATTCCACTGAAATTTCTATACTTTATTATTTCGTAGAGATGTGTATAAGTACAACTGTTGTCATTGTCTACCGCTTCTACAAAAATATTGAGATTGCCTATATAGGGTGGAATAGAATTGAATTCAAAATTTACGGAACTACCAGTAGCTGTCCAATCATTGTAATCATTGGACCAATAGTAGGTTTTATCAAGGTCTATATCGGGCACAGTCAAAGTAATTTGATGATCTTCACAAGCCTCGAAAACCTCAATAGGAGCATCCCCCCAATAAGGATTGTCTGTTAGGTTTCCATTGTTGGTTATGGTAAAAGCCTTGTTCCAAACAAGATTACAACCAGTAGTCGTTGTGTTTTGAACAGAATAATTGATGCTTAAATTTTCTTCAGGTCCTGCAATATTTGGAAGTGTCACAAAGATCGATGGATCACTTGTTGTTTCCGTCCAGTTAGGATCGTAATCATTGGTCCAGACATAGGCGCTCGAAGCAGGGAAATCTATTTGAGGAATAATTTCGACTGTTTCTCCTGCGCATACTATCGAAATTTCGTCCGCTTCAATGTATCCGTCATAAATGGCGAAATCATCAATGCCAATGTCGATTCCTTCTTCCGAAAATCCATTCTTTCCAACCAACTTAAATTGGGTTTCAGAACCAAGTTCAGCTAGGCTTAATGTCGTCGAATATTCTATCCAATGCTCTCCTTCATTTGAATCAAAGGAATCAATTAAATTCCATGTCAATCCATTGTCATTTGAAATATGTATTTCAAGCAAGCCATTGTTGCCATTCATAAAATACCAGAAGCTTAGTTTGGGTTCACAGGTATTGGTGAAATCAAAATTGGGTGAAATTAATTCGGCAGAGTAACCTGACGGATTTGTTTGGTAATTGTCTGGTAGGGTAGATTCAAGATAAATAAAATTACCACTTAAAGTTCCATGGTCTGCTCTTGAAGTATTTCCATTGTACAGTCCTGTATGATCATTTAGAAAAGCGCCATTGTGATTGAACCAACTTTTCCCTTTTGTTATGCCCCAATCAAAGTCATCTTGGTCTGAATTTATCCAAAATCCTTCTAGCTGGCAGGTTCCGTTTGAAATGGATTGATCCAATTGATACAAGTTTTCATTTTGTTCGTAGCAATAAGTAAAATTGTCGAAGTTTTGATTGTAAGGGAAAGTATTGATATTGCCTATCTTAATTTTGTCAATTCCAATTGATCCCAAATCGTTTTCAACCACAATCTTATATTCGGCAGCTTCATCGGGCGTGAAGCTTGTTCCTGTTGCACCGCTTATTTCTAAGCCATTTTTGTACCATTGATATGAACTGTAGCCTCCTTCAACATTTAAGCTATTGAAAGTGCCTGAGGCAATTTCACTTTCGCTTAGTGAAACATCTGTCGGTAGAATTTTGAAATCAGGTAGCTCACTTAAATCTCTGGCCAATAGTTCTTCCCTTGTAGCTTTCATTTCAATCAAATACCCATTCAATAAATTTTTGGCTGTTTGCAGTTGATTGGCTGTAAAGGAGGTGCCTCCAAAATCCATAACATTGTTAGGGATTTCATTGGGCTCGTCGCACCAAGGAGTTTTATATTGCTTGATATAGCCATTTTCATCCAGACCATTTACTTCCGAAGCAGCAGCATCCCAAAGGTTTGGACAGGCCGTGGCATAAATTTGGTCAGAATGAGGACTGTTTGCATTGAGGCTGTACGAGATTTGAATATTGCTACAGTTTGGCTGTCCTGCATTGCATTCTTCTGGATGAATACTTGAAGAATTTAGCCATCCTTCCGAATCATAATCGCAAGAACTAAATACGTATGGACAATCATTGGAATCCAAAAGGTTGTTGCCATTTTCATCTTGAGCGAAAAATCCACATCCATCTTGGTTGCAGTCACCGGACTGGCATTTCAATTTAAATGCGCCATGCCAAAGTCCAAGGGCATGCCCAATTTCATGCAGCAATACTTTTGTCCAACCTTCTTTGGCTGTATAAGAAGTACCATTACTTAGTCCAATAACTGATCCATTGAATACACTGTGTTTAAAACTGTTTGGAGCAATGTAGATTTTCAATGCATCATCCGATTGATAGTCATAGCCCATTTCAATCAGTGATCCCCAAACCTGCCCAAAACTTTCTAGGTTTTCCAAACCGGTTAATTTAAGGTATGAAACATTTTCTAAATAAACCCTAATTCCAGTTTCAAATGGAAAGTCTTGATCTTCTAAAGGATTGGCATGATCTGGATTGTAAATTTGACCAGTTTGTCCGTTGATAGAATAACTAAAACCATGTTGATTGGCTAAATATTTTTCATTTGTTAAATTAGGATTGAGGTAATATTGCCAACCATCACATATGTTTGGAGGAGCATTAAATGAAAGATGATAATTTAGCTCTTCTACCAAGTCATTTGCATAATCTTGACCATTGTAATTGTAATAAGCCCCATCTGTTGCTGGTACATTGTGGCTGCCATACTCCGTGTAATTGTTTTCTCCCGACTCGTTTTGAAGAAATATAATTTCAACTTTCAGGTATTGTAATGCATTTAAATCCGAAACAGCTTGTACGGGTGCATGTGAATTTATTTGGTTTAAGGAAAAACTGGGTTGATTGTCACAGAATGAAATTTGTGAACTTGAATACTGATAATAAAACAGTACTAGTAAAAAGAATAAAAATTTTTTCATCATTTTGATTTAGGTTATAAAAAAGATTCATGGTTGCCTTTTATTATATAATGCCTAAATCTCAAAATGCCAGTAGTTTTTATTACTGTTATGGCTGTGTTTGATGTGAAACGAACTTTTAATTCGGCTATTAGTTGCTTGTAAATGAGGGGTTTAAAACATTTGTTTTAAGCAGTTTGTTTTAGTTTGTTTTTTTTGAAATGCAGTTTGGGGCCATCAGGAGTTTTTGTTGAAAATTCAATTTGGTCAATCCTTGTGTTTTCTAGTGATTTTTTGTTTGAATGCAACGTCGCTGTTTGAATGCAATGTCGCTAAGTCGCCAAGAGAGCGTCCATGGCTCTTTATTAAACTTTCCAGGCGATCATTTGCTCAACTGTTTTTCGTGAAATGGATTTCTGTAGATTTAATGACCTGTTCAAGAATTTATTTCTGGCATAATCAATTGCGGGATCAATCCATTCTTGACTTATTTCATCTTTGTAAAAATAGAGGAGTGAAATTTGATACAGTTTCGTAAGTTCCTCAAAAAAGGATTTTGCATTTAATTCTAAATCGTCTCTTTCAAGGTCCAGTAAGTCAGGAAGTAGATTTTGTATTTCATGCAACTTTGTTTTCAATTCATCATCATTGCCTTTTTCTAGATTGGCTGAAATTTCTCTGAATAAAATACTTAAGCTTTCATGTTTACCAGCTCTGTAACTTGCTCGAAGCATGTCCAATGTCATTATGTTACCAGCTCCTTCCCAAATAGGCAAGACCAAGGCATCGCGCAATAATTTAGGAATGACACTTTCTTCGATATAAGCAATTCCACCAATGGCCTCCATTGCTTCTCGGCAAGCATAAACCGCATCCATTGCCGTAGATTTTTTGAGCATTGGAGTCAATAAGCGCAATAGTGTTTTTTCTGATTGATTTCCGTTGTCTGCTTTATCTAATGCAGTGATGGTTCTCCAAGTAAAATAAAAATTGAGTTGATGAATGGTGGCCAACTCCGCCATTTTATCTCTAAGCATGGAATGGTCCAATGCTATTTTTCCAAATGTTTTTCGATGAGATAGAAATTGATAGGCTTCAATCAATGCACGCCTGATTATACTGCTAGCTGTCACTGAATTGTACAGCCTGGAAAGGTTAATCATTTCGGTCATGATTTTAAATCCTTCGCCGGGCTTACCTATGATTTTGGCTTCAGTGTTTTCAAGGATTATTTCAGCGCTGGCCATAGAGCGGACCCCAATTTTATCTTTGAGTCGAACAACATTCCTATGATTTTTGCTTCCATTTGCTTTTTGTTTTTCAATCAGAAAAATAGAAAGGCCTTTGGTTCCGCTTATTTCTGGATTGATTCTCGCCAAGGCCAAAATTAACGCTGCATTGGCATTACTGCAAAACCATTTTTCTCCGTTCAGTTCATAGAGATCATCTTTTATATGTTTGGCTTGGACCAGATTGGCTCCCACATCTGAGCCCCCAGCTTTCTCTGTTAAGAACATTGCTCCAGTAAATAGATTGTCCGAATTTTCAGTTGCAATTTTGGGTAGGAGATTGTCCTTGTCCTCTTTTGAAGCAAACCGATCTATGATCCTGGCTAAACCATCTGTCATACAAAGAGGGCAGAACAAACCTGTTTCAGCCATTACAAACAGATAGCCACTTGCAAAGCCGAGTCGATGTCTTTCTGCCACAAATTTGGATCGAAGCGAAGGCTCCCATTTCACTCGAAACATTTCAGACTCAACTGCAATTTTTTTCAAAGATTCATAGGCAGGGTGAAATTCTATTTCATTCAATTCCTCACCATAGGCATCCCTTTTGAGCAGAACGGGAGGATTCTTGTCTGCCAACATAGATAGTTTGTTCATTTCATTGGCAGACTTGGAACCAATTGACTGGAGCTTGCTTTCCATGTATTCCATTGCTGGTTCAGAGAGGTTTTGCTTTAGGAAATGTTGTAAAATTTGATCACTTTCATAAAAGTTATTACTCTTTTGAAAACTGTCCTGAAGTACTTTATTGTGTTTGGAATGCGCTGACTTATTCGGTGAACTCATATTACAAAGATAAGAATTATTCTTTTTCCGTTGAATTACATAAAAAGTGTTTCAGCTAAAGATTAGACAATGAAATTAAAGCTAACAAGCACTATTTCAGGGATTTATAGTCGATTGTGAATTTGCAATTTAAGGGTTTTCATTCCTTTACAATGCTTAAAAGTTAAAGAAGTTTAAAAGGAGGGCAACCGTTTGGATCTATAAATGCGTTCCCCCAATAAAGATATAATCATGAAAACGAGTTATAATATTTTATTCATCCTTTGTTTATTATTAATGAATGCCTGCCATCCTGAAGAGGGATTAACTGAAGGCGATTTCGATGATGATAGAGTGACTTCTGAACAGTTTGATTCTGCCCTTGCCAATTCAAATGAAGATTCGTTTGGGGAAAACTCAGGAGATCCTGGCCCAGTTTTAATCGTAGAAAATCCTTTCATATTGGCTAGTGAGGAGTCTGTTTCAACTTTTTCTATCGATGCAGATGGTGGGGCTTATAGCAATTGTCGTCAATCAATTGAGGCAGGTAATTTGCCCAACCCTAATTTTGTAAGAACAGAAGAGTTTGTCAATTATTTTAATTACGATTATTATGCTCCAATGGGAAGCAATCCGATTGCCATCAATGGTGAAATAAGTGTTTGCCCTTGGAATGAAGACAATCGTTTGGTCAGGATTGGTATCAAAGGGAAAGAAATTCCCGAATCAGAAATGGGTTCAGCCAACTTTGTTTTATTGGTCGATGTTTCAGGATCCATGTCAGCTGAAAACAAACTTCCCTTGATCAAAGAAAGTTTGAAATTATTTGTTGAAAACATGTCTAGTGAAGATAGATTGGCAATTGTCACTTATGCTGGTGGGGCTGGAGTTGCAATGGAATCTACTCCAGGGACAGATAAAAATTTGATATTGAACACAATCGATGCATTTACATCTGGAGGTAGTACAAATGGAAGTGGAGGAATCATAAAAGCTTATGAAATCGCCGAAGCCAATTTCATTGAAGGTGGAAACAACAGAATCATTATGGCAACCGATGGTGATTTTAATGTAGGCATAAGTGACAGAGATGAATTGATTAGTTTGATCGAAGAAAAAAGAGAATCTGGTGTTTTTCTGACAACCATCGGAGTTGGGTCTTTTTCCTATAATGAAGGAACCTTAGAACAGTTGGCCAACAATGGCAATGGTACCTATGAGTTTCTTGATAATATTCAACAAGGACAAAAAATATTCATTGATGAGTACATGAAATTTTATACGGTCGCAAAAGATGTTAAAGTTCAAGTAGAGTTTGATTCAGAGGTCGTGTTGATGTATCGTTTGATAGGCTATGAAAACAGAATTTTGGAGGCCGAAGAATTTGAGGACGATACAGTTGATGCTGGTGAAATAGGAGCAGGTCAAGGCATAACTGCACTTTATGAAGTTGTTTTGAATTCGGAGAATAATACTTTTGGACAAGATGCTTTGGTGGTAGATTTTAGGTTTAAAATGCCAGAAGAAGAAACCAGTCAAGATATGGCTTTCCCGATCAAAGATGAGGGCAGAACTTTCGAACAAGCTTCTGATAATATGAAGTTCGCAGCATCGGTTGCTGGTTTTGCTATGTTGCTTAGAGATTCTCCACACAAAGGGAATGTAAGTTATGAAGCAGTAAAATCTTGGGCAGAAGAATCAATTGGCTACGATCCATATGGTTTTAAAGCCGATTATCTGAACTTGATTGATCAGGTTACTGTACTTGAAGGAGAATGAAAAGAAGAAGTGAAAACAGGAGTTGAGTACTCAACATTTTCTCAAATCAAAAAATAGCTTTCTTTTGGTCTTATGATGTTTACTTTTGGTTTTATGTGCATTCTTTTGGTCTTATGACAGCTTGCTTTTGG
>CALBCY010000241.1 GCA_937927195.1 uncultured Chitinophagales bacterium | reverse complement strand
AGTTCTTGTACCGCAACTGCCGCTTCTTCTACGTCTTCTACCGCCACATCCTCCGACAGTATTTTCTGATTGATCTTGGTTTAATTCAAATTGGGCAAAGTCTAAAATGGTATTCATGATAAATAAAGTTTATAATTAGGTTATTAATTTTTTTGTAATTGGTAATGTTAAGATCTAAATTCACTTGTTCCGAAATGAATCTAAAAAAATGGAGGCAATAGAATTCATTTTGTTCCGAAAAGAATTCTAAAGTTTGGAGGAGATTAAATTCATTTTGTTCCAAAATGAATTTTAAAAAGGAGGGGGTAAAAAAAGGAGGGGGGATTTTGAAAAATTGGATTTTGAATTGAATTCTTAGAAATCCATTGTTAAATCCATTTCAAAAGAAACTTCGTCTTCAGTGTAAGATCTTCTGAAATTTGTAGGAGCTGCATCAAGTGTCTGTTCTCCTGAAATTAATTTGTTGATTTCATCTTGAGATGGAGTAGCGCTTAAGTTTCTTAAAACCCATGGTCTTTCTCCACCACCTGTAATAAACGTTTTTTGATTTTGGTTTACTTCAAAGCTTGAAAAGTTGTTAATTGTAGACATTATATAAAATTTTTATTGGTAATAAATCAAAACAATAAGAGGGAAAAAAAGAGGGAAAAAAAAATTGGAGGAAAATGTAACAACTTGGAGGGCTTTATCGTTGTTGATGATCCAAAGTTAGGACATAAACCAAGCAGGTGCAAATTTTTTCTAAAAAAAACTTTGAAAAATTGTAACAAAAGGCGAATTGCCACCGTAGCCTCTTTTTTAAAAAATTGAAAGTCAATACGGTAACTAAAAAAATTGGTTTCAATTAATTTTAAAAAAAAATAAAAAAAAATAAAACTTTTTCTGTGAAGTGGTTTAGAATGGATGGATTTGGGAGTTTTTCTCATCCGTATTTTCCGTAAAATAGATTTCTTTTGGTCTTATGACCATAGCCGCCATGTAAAAATTTAATGTTCATCAAAAGATTATTATTGACAAGGTTTTGTATATCTCTATCTGTTACAAACCACCCTGAACCACGAACCATCCGTCATCTCGGAATTTTATCCTGCGATTTTTTTTTACTCTGACTAAAATTCTGGAAGATAAAATATCCGTGATCTCAAACACTGATAGTTTCACCAATTACTGGATCAAGCGTCGGATGGTTACTGCATTTAAATGTAAGCAGATCTCGGGGCAATCCCAATGTCATTGACATAAGCAGTTTTCTCCTTTTTTTTCAACAAGTTTCCAACAAGTGCGAAGCCGGAATGCCGCCCAACTGTACCAATAGCATAAAACCGGGCTGGCGATCCAGCGCACGAAGTGCCGCTGTAATGAAGGACCTAACTATTAAAGTTTAAGACAACATTTCCCAGTTTTTTACCAGATTCTACATAGGAATAAGCATCAACTACCTCATTGTAGGGGTACTTTCTATCAATCATTGGTTTGTATTTTCCGCTTCCCACTAGTTTTTGAATTTGATCTATGCTCTCATTGATCTTTGATGGGATTGGAAATTTTACTGTTTTTTTGGAAAATATAGGGGTAAAGAGTGCATAAAAGATATTTTGCGCCATCCAACCCAGCTCAGATGATATATATACAGCTTGTTCTTTCATGATTGGTTTGCAAGCGGAAAAGGAACTTTTACCAACCGTATCAAAAACAAAGTCATATTTTTCCTTGTCCTTTGTGAAATCTTCTTTTTCATAGTTTATTACTTTGTCAGCTCCATAAGATTGAATCTTTTCTACACCTTCAGATCCACAAACTGCCGTTACATATATATTGTCAGCTTTCAATATTTGAAGCAATGCAGATCCTATTGCACCGCTTGCTCCATTCAGTAAGACTTTATGTTCTGGTTTTAACTTGACCTTATTGATCGTATTGTAAGCATAATGAAATCCTTCCAAGCTCGCTGCAGCCTCATCGAATCCCATATTATCAGGTATAATTGAAATCGGTTTGTCTTGTTTTATGGCTAAATACTCCGCCTGCGATTGTAAACCTTCGTCATTAAAACCGAAAACTTTGTCCCCAACTTTAAATTTTTTCACATTTTGGCCAACAGATTCAACTATGCCCGCAAAGTCCGTTCCTGGGCTGGTGTTTTTGGGCTTTAACAATCCGCAAACAAAACGCATGATAAATGGTTTAGCCCTTAGAATGGCACAATCTGTTCTATTTACTGTTGTGGCTTTTACCTTTACTAAAATTTCATCATGACCAAACGAAGGTTTTTCAATCTCCTTAACTTGAAGTATTTCAGGAGGACCGTATTTTTCATGGACTATTGCTTTCATCGCTGTTTTATTTAAATATATATACGAAGGTAATTCAAGCCAAGTCAATTTTCATTGACAAAAGTTAAGAAACAGACTTTATACTGGCTATTAGAATCGAATGGACTGTGAAATTTAAGGTCTAGCGGAGGTCATGTTCTAAGGAACAAGTTTTAGTCTTGAATTTTGGATTCTATATTGGGAATGGCCTTGAATAATTCACGCAAGGAGAAAAGATCTTTTGATGGTATTTCATTCTTGGACAGAATAAAAGCAGTAGATTTTCCTATTTTAAATAGGAAGTATTTCTCCTTTTCAATGATAGAACCAATGTCTCCCCATTTCATGTCCAATTCAAAACTTTCTCCCTTTGATTGAAAGCCAGTCCTATCTAATTTGTAGTCAATAGATTCTGAAAGGGTGCTGTTTTTAAAACTACTTTGTGCCCTGAAATACATAAAAACTGGCAAGGCAGTAAGTAACAAAGCCATAATCAAAGGAACAATCGGAAATTTATTGTAAATGCTATTATTTATCATGAAATAATAGAATAGGGTGGCCCATAAAAAAATTCCGATGATGGTAAATACTATACCAATTGGTTTTCCATAAACCAAGCTGAAAAAATAGTTTCTGTAATCGTCCAAGCTTAGTTGGGACTTTATATGTATGCTTTCCATTTTTTATTTTCATTAAAAAGCCCAATATACGATTCAAAATTGAGTGTTTTATTTCTTGGGCTTTTCATTTTACATCAATGGAATTATTTTTTTTAGCATTATATGAGATGCTCCCTTTCATGATCCAGCAACCATTGTTTACGATGGAGCCCACCGCCATATCCTTTCAAAGCTCCATCCGATCCGATTACTCTGTGGCAAGGAACAATTATTGAGATTCTATTAAAACCATTGGCTCTTGCAATTGCTCGAACCGCAGATTCTTTGTCCAATGCAATGGCTTGTTTTTGATAAGTGGAAGTTTGACCAAAAGGAATTTCTAACAATCCAGTCCAAACCAACTTTTGAAATTGGCTTCCTGGACTGTGCAGGCTAACTTCGAATTTTTTTCTTTTTCCTTTGAAATATTCCTCTATTTCACTTTTACATTGTTTGATGTGTTGGTTTTCTCCTATAATAATTTTTGCATTCAACAATTTTTGAAGATCTCTAAACTCAGTTTCAAGCATTCTTCTGTCAACAAATTCCAGAAGGCAGATGCCTTCCTCTGTAGCACAGACAAACATTGGACCGATTGGGCTTGTCAATCTATTGATTAAAATAACTTGTTGTTCCTTGTTGTTTTTGGGAGATTGTCCAATCAGTTTTTTGAAAGTGTAGGCGAAGCCACTTAGAGATTCATAACCATTTTCAAAGGCGGCCTCCGTCGTTTTTTTTCCGCTTTTCAATTCGATCAATGCATTGTTGATTCGATACATTCTTTGAAATGCGTGGAAGGTCATGCCATAAGTCTTTTTAAACCATCTTCTGATTAAATCAGGACTGATTCCCTTTTCCTTCAGTTGGTAATCTGTAATTTTTTTCTTTGGATTCTCCCTCACCAATTTAATGGCAAGATCTACCTGTTCCGGACTGCTTTGGGCATTTTCAGTTGGTTTACAGATTTTACATGGCCTGAACCCATTGTCCAAAGCATCTTTGAAATTTGTGTAGAACAAAACGTTCTTTAGCAAGGGTTTTCTGGCACTGCAAGTGGCGATGCAAAAAACGGAAGTGGTTTTTACACCGACAAAAAAGATTCCTACAAATTTTTGGTCTCTTTCTATCAAGGCTTTGTAACAATCGTCTATCTTTTTCTTTTCAGTAATCAACATGGTATAACAAATTTACTTTTTTGATTTTTCGTTGTGAAATTTTATTCATCTTTTCGCAAATGTAATCAGTCTAGGATTCATCAGCAACCGAAAACTTTGCAAGTATTTTTTTTGCACTGCTCGGATAAGTTCGTAACAATTCTTATTTATTGAATCCTAGCAGCCAATTCTAAATTTTTCATAAATACCAGTCAATTCGAAAAAAAACTTGCAAACATGGAATTTATGAAATACCTTTGGTGTACTATTGTATTAATACACTAATTTATTTTATGATTGCGATTGAAAATTTAAACTTTTCTTATTCTGCTGGAAAGCCACTGTTCAGTAATTTGAACCTTGAAATGCGGCCTGGTAAAATTTATGGATTGCTAGGTAAGAATGGAATGGGTAAATCCTCTTTGTTGAAATGCCTATCTGGATTGTTGCCGATAGATGGTGGTCACATCAGCATTGAGGGATTTGAACCTGCTCAAAGAAATCCTGAATTGCTTTCAAAGATGTTTTATTTAGGAGAGGAGTTTTTCTTGCCTGGAATATTTGTTCCACAATATATTAACGCCTACAGCAATTTTTATCCCAAGTTTAACAAGGAGCAATTTTATCAATTATTGGCTTCATTTGAATTGGGTGAGGATATCGAGCTAAACAAAATTTCTCTTGGACAGAAGAAAAAGTTTTTATTGGCTTTTGGATTGGCTTGCAATTGCCAGTATTTATTCTTGGATGAACCCACCAATGGATTGGATATTCCATCGAAAGGACAATTCAGAAAATTGATTGCCTCGGAAATTGCTACAAATCAGATAATATTAATCGCCACTCACCAGATTAGGGATTTATCCAATTTACTGGATGGGCTTATCATTATGGATCAGGGTGAAATTGTTGTTTCTAAAGAGATTTTTGAATTGGAGGACAAGCTTTCATTTACCAATTCTTATTCAGAAAAGTTCGACAGGGAAAGTCTTTATTCAGAGATGGTTCCGGGTGGATACATTCACATTTTAGAAAACAAAGACAAAGATTCCACTCCTTTAGAAATCGAAGTTTTTTTTAATGCGGTAACTCAGGAAAAGGAAACTATTTTAAAAGTATTAAATAAATAGATTATGCAATTCAACTTATCGAGATTTTTGAGTTTGATCAATCGGGATTTTATTTTACACAAAAAAGGCCTAATTGTTTCAGTTTCTGCTCTGTGTTTATTGTTGTTGTTAGTAGTGGTTTTTGGACATCAATTTAAAAGTCCGGATCAGTTTACAGCAAGTATTCAAATGATGGTGATGGCTTTTGTTGTCGTCCTTGTTATAGGTGGAGGTTTGCTTACAGCAAGCAATTTAGGGGACTTGAAAACAGCTGTTAGAAGAGCAGATTATTTGTCTATTCCTGCTAGTAACTTTGAAAAAGTACTCAGCAAATGGTTATACTCACTGCCTTTGTTTCTAATCGTTGTTTCTTTTATTTTTCTTTTTTATGAAAGTGTTTACATTGGAATTTATGGTGATTCTTTCACAGAAGAGGGATTGCAAATAGCCACAAGAATGAAATATTTGGTTCTTCACTTTGTATCATTGTATGTCGTTGGTCATTCAGTGGCTTTCTTCTTTTCCTTTCTGTTTAATTCTTTTGCTGCGATCAAAGGCGGCTTAATCTCTTTATTTATTTTATTTATTACTGGAATATTATTGGCATTCTTAAACATTCAAGGTGTACAAGAGCACTTCGAATATGGAGATGGTTCCATCTCGGAAGTTTTCAGTTTATCGTATTGGAATTTGATGATATACATTGATGGAAATGCCACTTGGTTGATGTTGTGCGCTCCCTTGTTTTGGGTTTTCGCCTATCTTGTCTTTAAAAGAAAAACAGTTTAATGGAATTTAAGAAAAATCAATCCATCTACCTTCAGATTGTCGATTTCGTGCGGGAAAACATTATGACAGGGACCTTTCCCGCAGGGGCAAAAATTTCTTCTGTGCGTGAAATGGCTGCACAAATCGGTGTCAATCCAAATACGGTTATGAGAAGCTATACCCAACTTCAAGAAGAAGAAATAATTTATAACAAGAGAGGTGTTGGTTTTTTTGTAAATGAAAAGGCCGCTGATAAAATACGGAAGAAAATGAAAA
>CALBCY010000240.1 GCA_937927195.1 uncultured Chitinophagales bacterium | reverse complement strand
TACCTGCTTGCTGAACATCAAACTTCCTTTCACATCATAAACTTTTATCAAAACAATACTTGATTCCTCTGCTTGGAAAGAGTAGTTGATGAAGTTTACAGCAGGATTTGGCCAAATAGTTCCTGGCTCGATTCGCTTTCTTTCCAACATCACTATGTTTGAAACAGATGCATTTCCTGCAAAGTCAGTTGATTCCAATCTGTAGTATGAAATGCCAGCTGTTGCTTCTGTATCCATGAAATCATAATCTATCAGAACATTGCTGTTTCCAGCACCTTCGATTCTAGCAATTGGCTCAAAGTCAATTCCGTTGGTCGATTGATAAAGCGTAAAGTAATCATTGTCTTTTTCCGTGGCGGTGGTCCAGAAAAGGAAATTTCCTTTTTCCTGAACTTCACCTTCAAAGCTCAACAACTCAATTTCTGTTGTACTGCAATCCACAATGCTTTGATCGACGTTGACTGAACAATCTGGATTGGCTGCATCTACAACTGTTATAGAATAACCACTTCCTGTAACGAATGGTCCTAAAATTTTAACACCAGTTTCGTTGTACAATATTTCTCCTGTCAAATTGTCGACAAGATTGTATCCCTCTTCTAAGCCGTTTTCATTTTCAACAGCAACGATTAAAACAAAATCTCCATTGTCTCCACAAACGACATTGGCTGCAACCGTTAAATCTTCGCAAGAACCTGGATCCGTTACTATGACAATCACTTCGTCGTCGTCATTGTCTGGATTGGTATCTGGCTGATCACTTTCTGTAATTGTAGCATAATTGGCAACTTGGCCTTCTTCAATATTGACCAGGGCAACAATTTCAATTTCAATCGTTTCACCAGTTGCAATGTCGCCAACAATCCAGTCTCCTGTTTGAGGATTGTAAGCATCAGCATTACTGGATACAAATAATAAGTCAGCTGACAATTGATCATTGGCTACTACACCTGTTGCATTGTCTGGACCATTGTTGATTATTGAAATGGTGTAGGTAATAACATCACCCATTTCAGCAACAGCAACATCTACAGTTTTATTGAGATCTAAATCTATTTCTGGATCAGCTTGTTCTTCCTCTACTTCCACTTCTTCCTCATCAGTATTGTTGTCTGGATCTGGATCTTCCTGATCACTGGCCGTTACCTCAGCAACATTGATGATCGTACCACTTGCTCCTTCACCAACAACAAAACTCAATTCTAAAATTCCACCTGTCCCGGCAAGAATTTCATCGATTGTCCAAACTCCATCCACATAGTTACCCACATTTGTGGATAAACTTAAGAATTCCAGTTCTTCAGGAATGTAATCCACTATCTCAACACCCGTAGCTGAAGCAGGACCATTGTTGATAACAGTAATATTGTAAGTGATCGTATCTCCAACCGCAACACTGTCCTGAGTTGCTGTTTTAAACAATTCAAGATCTGCTTCTGTTGAGCATTCCTCAAAATCAATTGTGAACTCCTCAGAAGTAATGGTACATCCATTGTTATCAACAACTACGGCATAACAAGTGCCTCCTTCTGTGATTGCCAATATTGGGCCTTCTGCAACTGGCTCATCTATTCCAAGTTCATACCATAAAACACTTTCATAATCACCGACAACCGTTAATAGAATACTTTCTTCATCGCAATTAATCGTCAAATCTGGAACAAACACTACGAGCGCCTGTGGATCAGCGGTATCAATTTCCACTTCTTCTGCCAACCACATACAGCCTGTGCTGTTCATTACTTCAACTGTATAAATTCCTTCTTGATCTGCCAATACTGAATTTCCATTTTCGCCTGAAATAGGATTCCCATCCAATAACCACTGATAAGACGTAAACTCATCGCTGACCAACAACTCAATGGCATCACCATCACACATGATCATTTCTGAATCAGTTTCAATGATTGCTTCAGGGTTTTCTATTAGTGAAATCTCAAGCTCAGCAGAAGTTCCTGTGCAACCACCATCAATCTGAATTTCCACCGAATAGGTTCCAGGATCTACCGCATCAAAAGAATTGCTGTTTGCTCCCTGGATAGGATTGCCATCTAAATACCATTGAAAACTGTCAAAGTTGGTTTCGACCAATAATTGAAGACTGCTCCCCTCACAAATTGCTGAGCCATTTGGCAATACAATTTCTGGTACAGGATAATCATAATATTCAAGGGTAATCGGCTCAAAATTGTAGGCACATTCAGAGTTGCCCAATAAAGCAACAACTGAAATTTCACCAGGTAAACCTGTTTCAAAAGTATTTTCGCTGCCAGAAGTTTCTAAGCTTCCATTCACATACCATTGGTAGGTATCAAAACCACTAGTGGCTGTGATCTGGGTAGGTTCTCCATTGCAAATGGCTGTTGGCCCTTCCAAATCTAAACTTTCAGAAAAAGGATCTGCAAAATCAATTTCACTAGCAGTAGAAACGAAACTGCAACCTTCGGTAGAAACAACTTCAACCGAATAATTACCCGAACCGGTTGTCAAATAAACTGCTTCATTCGCTCCTTCTATCGCAAGACCATTGTTGTACCATTGATAAACTGCAAAGCCTGAGCTTGCTGTCAATTGAACCACTTCTTCTGGACAGAATGGTGATTCACCCTCTACAACTATTTCGACAGTAGGCTCTTCAGCTTCGATTACATCAATTGGACTTGAAGTTCCAATACAATCATTATTGCTAACTTCTAGATAGTAGCTACCAGTTTCATTTGCATAAAAACTCAATCCGTTTGCTCCTTCGATTGCACCATCTTGATTGTACCATTGATAAGTATCAAATAGACCACCGTTGGCAAACATAAATAAGTTTTCGCCATTGCATAGAACAGGATTCCCTTGGGCTATAATATTAACTTCTGGGTTTTCTGAAATTTCAACCAAAATAGATTCAGAAGTTGTTTGACAATTTCCTTCGTAAGTTGCAATTACATAATAAAGACCCGCATCACTTGTTGCCAATGCCTCCATATTTTGACCGTCTTGAATCAGCAATGCCCCATTGAAATACCATTCATAAGTAGCCGAAGGATCAAATGGACTGACCGTTAAATTGGCTTCGCCACCACATGGAATATTGTCAGAATCACTGATTATCTCAAGCTCTGGCAATTGTCCAATTACCACTTCGATTTCCTCTGAAGTTCCAGAGCAACCCGTTTCATTTTCGACATAAGCTGCATAGCTTCCACTTTCAGTTGGTGAGAAACATGGCGTGGCTGCTAATGAAATATTTGGATCTGAAGTATTGTACCAATTGTAACTTGCATATACTCCATGCAAACAAATAGTCAAGTTTTCACCTTCGCAGATATTGGCATCATTGCTTAAAATCAAGCTCGGAGAAAGACCAGCTGCAATGCTAATTTCTATTTCATTAGAGACAGCAGCACATCCATTCTCATCTATTCCTTCTACAAAATAAACCCCGTCCATTTCGGCATTTAAAGTAGCTGAATTATTTTCTTCTAGTAGTACATAGTTGAAATACCAATTGTATTGAGTCATTCCTGGACTAGCCAGCAATACGACCGACTCCCCATCACAAAGCTGAGTGCCTCCTAAAACATCCAATACAATTTCATTGGAAGTACTAAAGCTTACAGCCTGATTAGCAGAAGCCAAACAATCATCGACACCTTCTATTTCAACCGTATAAATTCCCGATTGCTGCGCTACAAAAACATTGTTACTTCCTGACTGCACGACCGTACCGTTTTGATCCGACCATGTGTAAGAAGTTTGGCCTTCAGGATAGGCTGTTAACTCTATGCTTCCACCCTCACAAGCGGAATTATTGTCGCTTTGAATTTCAGCTGCAAAATTATTTTCTACATTGACCGTGATTTGATCTGTAGTTTGACAAGTTCCAATTCCTGCTACCACCACCTCATAAGTAGTTGTCTCATTTGGTGAAACCTGTGGATTAACACAGATGCAATCTGGCATAGCTGACAAGTCTCCGTTGATTGGACTGATTGAAAGAATGAAACCATTTGTATTGATATCCAAAGTTGCTGAATTTCCGAAACACATCGTTTGGTCTGCGCCCGCTTCCAAAAGTGGTTGTTCTAAAATATTGATTTGAATGGATTGTGAAATGAATTCACAGTCCTGATCGTCTTGCATTTCAACGAAATAAATACCACCTGCATTTGTTTCTAAAACAGGCGATTCACCTTGTTGCACAACGACCCCATTGTTGTACCAAGCATAACTACTTCCATTGGCAGGTTCTGCTGTCAATACCACAGGAGCATCTGCCTCACAGATGCTTAATGATTCTGCACTTATTTGCAAATCAATGTTTTCATTGACTACAATTTCCATCGCTTCAGAAATTCCTTCGCAATCATTTTCACCATAAACCTGTGCGAAATAGTTTCCGCTTTCACAGGCCTCGAATGAATTTCCACCACCGACCAAGTCAGCCGAAGCTAAATCAGCAGGATCACCTTGGTACCAAGTTACGTTTTGATAGTTTCCTTGAATAATTAGTTCTTGACAAGCGCCATAACAAACTGGCCCATCTCCAATGGTCAAAATCATTGGTTCTGGCGTTGGAGCTACTTCAATTTCTATAGCATCTCCTTGACTTGAACAAATTCCATCACTGACCACAACATAATAACTGCCTGCTTCTATCGCTTCAAATTCATTGGAGCTTCCTGATTGTAAAATTTCACCAGTTGCCTCATTAATAAAAGTATAAGAAGGATAACTCGCTGGCCATACTGAAATTTCCAAGCTTGTTCCTTCACAGAAGGTTCCTTGACAAGCGATGTCCAATTCAAAATCAGGCAATTCATTTACTTCAATTTCTATTTGATCTTGATAACTTAAACAACCACTTTCAGAAACACTTTCTACAGCATAGGTTCCTGATCCACCAACTGTGATGCTGGAGGTATTTTCATTAAATATCAAAATGCCATTGTTGTACCAATTGTATGAAATGGATCCAGTACCAGACGCTGTTAAAGTTGTTTCTTCTCCTTCACACAAAGTCAATGGGCCATCAGAATCAAGGCTTACTTCAGGCAACGATTCTACTTCATACTCTAACATGGTACTTGTGGAACAGCCGTTCGTATTGTATATTTCAACCGCTATATTAAACTGACCTGATCCTGATGCAAAAGCGTGTGGACCGACTCCTAAAAAGATATAAGCTTGGTCCTCGGCATCTGGATTTTGGTTGGTTATTTCCCAATGAATTGTTTCTCCTTCATTTACAGGAGCCGCTTCAAAAACAATTTCATCGCCATAACAAATATCTGCGGGAACCTGAATAAGATCAAGAACTGGCTCGTTTAAGAATTCTATACTTATTCCAGTTGAACTTCCCGTACAGCCTTCTTGTGAAGTTGCTAGCACAGAATAATCGCCCGGAGCATCGATTTGCAAAGAAGCCTCTGTACCACTTTGAACAATCGTTACACCGTTTTTGTACCAAGTATAATTTGCGAAGCCTGAAGTTGCTGAAATTTCAACAGGAAAGTCAGCAGGACAGATGGACATATCGCTGTCATTGATTTCAACAATTACTTCCTCAAAGATTGTTATGTCAATTGCATCTGATGTTCCTTCACAGCCATTCCCATCGTTCAGATAAACTTGATAAGAACCAGAAGCAGTTGCTTCGTAAACCGTATTATTGGCCCCTGGAATTGGCGTTAGGCCGTTTCCATTGTCCATAGACCATTGGATGTTTGTATAGTTTCCTGTGATGGCCAATTGAACAGATTCGCCTAGGCAAATAGCTGGATCACCTATAATTGAAATTATTGGTTCCGGAACTGGATTTGTAAATATTTCAACCAAAGCACTTTCAGTTGAGCAAGGAGAATTTGCATTGATTTCAACGTAGTATTCACCTGCTTCACTTGCTGTAAATAGATTGGAAGAACCACTTTGTTGCAAGCCAGATCCAACTAAATACCAATCATATAAATCGTATCCGTCTGTTGCAATCATTTCAACATTCCCACCTTCGCAGAAATTGCCGTCACCAGTAATGGTCAAGCCAGCAATTGGACTTTCAGCAATTAAAATTTCAAGAGGGTTGGATGTTGCAGAACAGCCATTTTCATTTTCAGCGACAACTGTATACATTCCGCTTTGAGCAGCATTGTAAACATTGTTAAAACCTGCTTGAACAATATTCCCATTCAAATAGAAAGTATATTGATCAAAACCAGTAGTTGCTGTTATTAATATTGTTTGTGGTGAACAAACTTCTTGAGTCTCTGAATTCAATTCTACAATAGGATTGTCAAGAATTGTAATCTCGACTGGAATACTTGAAACGGTGCAATAAGATTCAGAGCTTGCCTCAACATAATAACTTCCACTGATTGATGGACTGAAACAAATATCGTTTGCGCCAGCAATCATTCCCATTTCATTGAACCACTGATGGGAATCAAAAGAACTTGTTAAGCACAATTCTATTTCCTCGTCTTCACAAATCATATTGTCATTGTTTAGTGAAATATTGGTGATCAATGCTTCATTGAATTCGATTGAAATGAAATCTGCTAAAGTTTCGCATCCTTGTTCAGAAGTAGCCAAGACACTATACTCTCCTTCTGTATCCGCGATGTAACTAATGTGGGTTGCTCCCGAAATTGGGAAGCCGTTGAAATACCATTGATAGCTCGATGCAGCTTCGAAGTTGACATTCAATTCAGTTGTTTCTCCTTCACATAAAACTGCTGCACCATTTAATGAAATCTGAGGAGCTGGATATGGATGAAATGAAATTTCTGTTTCTGCAGTTTCAGCTTCACAATCGTTGTCGTTTGAAACAATTGCGTAATAGGAACCATCTTCTGTTACAGTAATGCAACGATCGGCAGCTATTGAACTTGCAGGATCTGCTGTTTCATACCAATTGTAGGTAGACCAAATCTCTGTTACACAGATTTGAATTTCATCTCCCTCACAAAGAACTTGATCATTGTTTATTTCAACACCAGCAATCGGATTAGAAGTAAAGCCAACAACCAAATCGTTGCTTTCGCCAGAACAACCATTCTCGTCTGTAACAAGTACAGAATAAATCCCTGAGTTGCTTGCTTCAAAAACATTGTCAGAGCCTACTGCTACAAGTGTAAAATTGTAATACCACTCATAAGATGCATAACCAGCATCTGCTGTAATGGCAACCGTCCCACCTTCACAATTGGTTGGAGTAGAAACAAAACCAAGATTTGGTTCTGGTGAAGCTTGAATATTGAACAAATCAGATGCTGCAGAAGCGCAATTGTTACCATCATATACAACAACATAATAATCACCCGCTTCGCAAACTTGGAATTGATTGCTCGAACCTGATTGTTGTAAAACACCTTCAACATTGAACCATTCGTAGAATGTTCCTGCTGTGTTTGTTGTAAGCAAGGGACAAGCCTCTTCGCACAATAAATCTTGCGAATCAATTTCCGCTTGTTCTGCTTGAATGACTGTAACGAGCACTGAAGCGTTTGAGCTACAACCATCCGCTGTTGTTACTTCAACTAAATAGCTGGTAGTAAATTCCGGACTAACTATTGGCTCATTGCATGAAATGCAAGATGGAACGGCATTAAAATCACCACTCTCAACTGAAATCATGGAGACAGCAGCATTGGAATTAATGCTCAAGACGGTAGACGATCCCAAACAAATTTCCTGATTGGCTCCTGCATCAACAAATGGTATTTCACCAATAGCAATACTAACTCCCGCACTTGTAACTGAACATCCCACTTCAGAGATGACCTGTACAGTATAAGTTCCTTCAGTTTCAGCATTGAAAAAACTTTGAGTTCCACTTTGAAGTAAATCAGTTCCGTTTAAGTACCAATTGTAAATTGCATTCTGATAAGTATCAGTTGACATGTAGACTGGTAGTTCGTCTTCACAAACATTTGGTGAACCTATTAATTTTATTGCTAAATCTAGTTCCTCTTCAATTGCAATTTCAACTTCAGTGGAATAGGCTTCACAGTCTTGGCCTTCAGCCTCGTCAATGACATAAACAAAATAGAATCCACTTTCACAAACTTCAACAGCATTTCCTGCACCAATTTGAATGGCATTTACTAAATCGTTCGGATCCCCCATGTACCATACGATACTTTGGTAAGCTCCTACAACATACAAATTCGCACATTCCTCATAACACAGATTTCCTGACGGAACACCTTCAATGTTTGGTTCAGGAAGCGGATCGACCGTTACACTTATCGTATCACTGCTTCCAAAACAACCTTCTACATCAATTACTGAGACGACATAATCACCAGATGCATTTGCCGCATAAACATTTGATGTTCCCGATTGAACAAAACCTGTTCCAATTAATTCAAAAGTGTAAGAAGGAAATCCTGAGCTAGCGGTTAAATCAATTTCACCACCACTGCAGAATGTCCCATTACCACTTGCTGTTAATTCTGGTTCAGGATTTTCATGTATAATTATTTCTATAGGTTCTGAGATTCCAGAGCAAGCGTTGTCATCTGTAACAACAGCAGAATAAATTCCACTTTCATAAGCATCAAACGTATTTCCTGTGCCTACCAGTGTAATACCATTTAGGTACCATTCCACATTATCGTTTACGAGGCTTGTGGACCATAAAGTTACAGGTGCATTTCCAGCACATGTTTCATTATCACCCAAGAGGGAAATAGAAGACTTTGGCAATTCATTAACCGTAACTGTAACTAAATCAATACTAATACAAGCCTCAACACTTTCTACTGTCACTTCATAGACTGTTGTGATTGTTGGGCTAACTGTAGGATTGTTGCAATCTGTACAAGAAGGCAAAGCATTTAAATCTCCTGAAATCGGTAAAATATTGCTTATAATTCCATTGGCAACAATGCTTAACTCCAAAGATTCGCCTAGACAAATATCTTCATTTGCTCCTGCATCAACAATCGGCATTGGCATGATCATAATTGTAATTCCATCACTGATTGCAGAACAACCATCTTCGGTAATAACTTCTACTGTATAAGATGCACCTTTTGTAGCATCGAAAATATTTGATGTTCCTGATTGAACCAAAGTTACTCCGTCTAGATACCAATTGTAAGTAGCACCCGGAATTTCAGTGGCCTCCAAAGTTGCAGGAGCATCGGCCTCGCAAATCATCATTTCATCGCTGTTAATTTCTATTTCAATCTCTTCATTGATAAACACTTCAACTGGAGCTGAAATACCTTCGCAACTTTGACCTTCTGCCTCATCAACAACCTGGACAAAATAAGTCCCTGCTTCACAAAGCTCTATCGAATTTCCTGCACCAATTGTTGTGGCATTTGTCAAGTCGCTTGGGTCGCCTTGGTACCAAACTATTGATTGGTAATTCCCAATGGTATACAATTCAACACATTCACCATAACACAATGGTCCGCTTGGTATGCCTTCTATTTCAGGGTTCGGTAATGGATCAACCATTACATTCACAATAGCACTTATACCAGTACATCCTTGCGCATCGATAACAGAAACTGTGTAGTCTCCGCTTTGCATTGCTGTATAAACATTTGACAATCCAGTTTGGACAATACCTGTCCCGATCAAACTGAATTCGTAAGAACTAAATCCAGCTGTGGCAGTCAAATCAATATTAAAACCTTCGCAGAAAGTTCCGTTTCCAGCTGCCATCAATTCCGGCTCTGGGTTTTCGTTTATAATTATCTCAATTTCATCAGAAATAGAGGCACAAGCATTTTGATCAGAAACTTGAACCGAATAAAAGCCACTTTCATAAGCCGCGTATGTACTGCCAGTTCCAACAATCGTAATTCCATTCAAATACCATTCTACATTGCTGAACGGTCCACCTGAAATACTCAAGTTTATTGGAGTATCATCGGCACAAACTTCATTAGAACCCTCTACCAAAATTTGTGGTTCAACAATTGTGAATCCTTCTACGTTTACTGTATCAGAAAATCCAATACAATTGAAATCGTTTTGCATTGAAACGGTGTAAGAACCAATTTCACAAGCTTCCAGAACAGGCAATGTTGCACCTGAAACTGGCACAAATCCTCCACCAGTATTTAAATACCATTGGAAGGTATTGTAATCGCCAGAGATGGATAAATTAACACAAGTTTCATCTGGACAAATCATCAATCCATCAACTGCATTTATTTCCGGGCTTGGGATTGGTAAAATGCTTAAAGCCACTGGTTCACTTTCTGTACTACAGCCTGTTATTAAATCAGTCACTGTCACATAGAAACTCCCTGCGGTTAAACTGGTATACGTATTTGAAGTACCTGTTTGTAGTGCGATTGGGTTTCCAAGTTCAAACCATTCATATTGATCATATCCAGGTGTCGCTGTAATTATCATTGGGCTATCTGGACAGTACGTTCCATTCCCTTCCAAAAGCAATTCAATGTCAGGGCTTTCAAAAACATTGACCAAGGTTGGATCGCTAAAGGCTGAACAGCCGTTTTCATCAACGACTTCAACCATGTAATTTCCAGTCGATGTGGCCTCATAAACATTTGGAGTTCCAGATTGAACCAAAATTCCATTCAAGTAAAAATTGTATAAAACGAAGTCATCAGGTGCAACTACAATACTCACTGATTCAGGAGCGCAAGCTGGACCGTTGACCATCAATTCAAAATCAAATTCTGGGGCAGGAGCAATGTTGATTTCAGCCACAGGAGTTACATTCTCACAATCCTCACCACGATCAACCAGCGCAAAGAACTGATAAGCGCCTGGTGATGGAGAATAACATCTTTCTGTACTTAAAGGCGCATCGACATCAGGATCCATGCCTGCCAAATACCATTCATAAGTCATGAAAGTTTGAGTAACACAAACCTGAGCAGAGTCTGCTTCACAGTAAACATCTGTGCTGTTCACTTCGATTCCTGGCAGAGTACATGGTTCAGAACAATCTATGATTGTCACTCTGAATTCGGCAGTATCTGAAGGACATAAGCTTTCACCAGGCACCACATAAACGAAGTCATAAGCATCATTGACTGTCAAGCCTGTACCGTCAAAAATTCCGCTTGTTGCATCAAAACTAATTGTGTTACCAACAGCCGACCATTGACCACCACTAACATCACTATCAAGGGCATCATTTAAATTGATCAAAACTGGCCCTGCATAATCGTCTTCGCATAGTTGTAACAATAAATTGTCGTTGCCTGCAGCTGGTAATTCCTCAATTTCAACAATTACATTATTAGAATTTGCAGCACAACCGTTGACATCAATTACTGAGACAGTATAAGCCCCTGAAACTGTTGCATCATAAGTATTTCCTGTTCCCACCAAAGTAATACCATTTAAATACCAATTGATTTCAGGGAAGCCTGTTCCAAGAATGGACATGGTGACAGGAGCATCTAATTCGCATATTGTTGTTTCACCAATTGCCTCAATTATAGGTAGAGGCAAATCATTTACAGTAACGGTCAATTCTTCCGTAATTACACAGCCCTCTGGAGAGGTGACTGTAACTTCATAAGTTGTAGTTTGATTGGGACTGATGGTCGGATTGTTACAATCTGTGCAAGAAGGCAAAGCTGTAAGGTCTCCTGATATTGGAACGATATTGGTAATTTCATCACCAGTATTTAGGCTTAATTGCATTTCATCTCCGAAACACAAAAGATTGTCATCACCAGTATCTATGAAAGGCATAAAGACTTCTTCAATGAAAAGAGTTGGTGAAACAACTGGACAATCAGGGGCATCGATGTAATGACCTGAAACGGAATATAGACCTTCCTGATTTGGATTGATAAAAGGATCAATTGTATTCCCAGTTGTTAGCTCTCCAGTTATAAAATCTGTAAGCGACCAGGTATAATAATCAAATCCAGGAGTTGCATCTAATTGGACAGAACCTGGATCTGGACAAATGTAAGGACCACCTGTTAATTCAATCTCTGTTAGAACATCTTCGATAACAACTTCAGTTGAAATTCCTGGGCAATTGCCCACCCCATTGAAATGTCCTTCAACCAAATAGGTTCCTGCATCTTCGATATTTAAGCTCGGCACATTGGTTGTATAAGTATTTAATACCTGTCCGGTTATTGGATCCATTTCATTCCAAATATAATAATCGAAACCAGCAGTAGCTGTAATTTCAGTAAGGGCAGGATCTGGGCAAATATGAGAAGGTGCCTCAATTTCAATCACTGGCAAAGGTTGAACATTTACCACAACCGTATCAGACAATTCGCAACCATCAGGAAGTTGAACGGTAACGATGTATTCAACATCGCCTGGAGCGCTTGGGCAGAACTCTGGAGTTTGAGAGCTTGGATCATCCAAATAAGTAGCTGGAGTCCACGTCACCGCTGCTTGGTCTGCCCATTCAAATGGCAAGCCCAATTCAAGGTTTTCACAAATATTGACACAAGCCGCTTGATTGGAATAATACCCAAAATCAAGTTCTTCTAATCTAAGGAATTCTGCGGTGAAAAATCCAGGGCATCCTGCTTGTTGGCCAGTCACTTCTAAAGTAACCGGAGAATTTACTCCATATCCATCATTCAAATCGATTGTAACAAGGTTTCCGATTTGTGTAATTGTTCCACCAGCGGCAGGCGACAACTCAAAGTCATAACCTGTACAAGCCGAGAAATCGTAGGAGGCTCCAGGACACAATACTGTTGGGTCTTCTAGGCCAACCAAGAAATCAGGTGTTGGAGCATCATTCAAATAATAGAATAATTCTGAACAAAGACAAGCAACTTCCAATTCCATTTTCACAATAACAGGACAGGAAATATTTTCCGGCATGGTAACCGATCCTGATAAATCCTGATAGGTTCCCGCGGGAACATCTGCTGTAATCACATCCGTAACAATTAATGGATCATAAGAATCGTATTGTCCATTTAAATCGATGTCTTGATAAAATTCAACATTTAAGTTTCCTACATAACCTCCGCCAATTCCATACATTTTCACAGTATAGTTATAGGTAGAGTTTTGAGGATCCTCATCGCATTCAACATTGAAATACATTTTATCAACAACTATCGGAGGAACCAAACTGATTGGAATTAAATTGTTTACTGTATTGTCGACGAAGACACCACATAATTCATCCTCACCGGGACATTCCATGTCTTCAAGGAATGAGGTAACCTTAGCGCCAATGGTTAAATCACCACATGGAGCTTGCGTATCAGGATTAAGTAAAACCTGCACTCCAAACAATCCGTTCTGGCCGATGCCGTCTGGCACTTCTGCACAAACTTCTATCAAACCTCCACCCAAATCTGTTTCTGTTACAAAAGAAGGTGTGAAAGTGGCAGGAGAAGTAAAGGTCAAACTAGCAGGCGTATAAAACAATTCTGGTGGAATGATCAAACAGACTTGGGTATTGTTACTTATCCCTCCTGTAATTGAAAGATTCACCCCAGAAATATTTACAGGAATATTGATCCCGTCGCAAGGATATTCTAATGGGTCGGCCAACATTGTAAATTGAGCAAAGTCTGCTGGATCAGCATCTTGAACAATGTACTGACCACTTTGAGCATAATCAGAACTGATTGTTGCTTCACAGGGATCATTGGCTGTTGCTTCAAAGTATAAGAATGAGCCTGAAATAAATTCATTGCATTCCGTCATTACATCGAAACGAATAGAAACTTTATTGGAATCGCCAGGTGTACCAAAACCAGACAAGCCGTTTGCGGCGATGTATGCGCTGACACTATCGTCTGGCATACTGAATACTGTTCCCAAAACATTTACACCAGAAGAGTCTGGATCCGCTATTGACAACCAAGGTCCAAAAAAGTTAGATCCTCCAGGATAAGAAGCTTCAAAAGATCCAGGAACAAAGTTTAATCCAGGAGGAAGGATGAAATTAAAATCCAATCCTGTTAACAATGCTTGTTCCACATTTTTCACAACCAATTCATAAGATTCTGTCGTACACATTGGTATGTGATCGCCTGGGAAGTTTGTCCAATCTGCCTGTATTTCAGCTTTATCTGAAACGTATTGGAAACAGGCCTCAGCGGAATTGCAATCCAATTCTCCACTGGCTAAAAGTTGAGCAGCCAATGCTGATTCCAAACAAGCCGAAACTGTTTTAAAACAGACATCTGTTTCAACTTCTAATCCTACGGGACAGAAAGTCAATTCTGTTTCAACATGAAGATTGACACAAGAATCTGGAGGAAGGTCTGCCATTATTACTAAATAAGTTGTTCCTGTTGGATCATTTAAACTTTCTGTAAAAGGAATGGCATTGCCATTGTCATCAACTAGGCTTTGAAGCAATACTGGAGGTGGAACTTTGATGGAAGTTATCAAATTTTGCTGATCTCCTACTCCACTTCCAGAGCAAACTGTATAAGTATTGGGTTCTGGAGCATTGGCTAAATCAGCGGTTAAGTTTGTTAGCAAACTAGCGGTCAAGTCAGGCAATGTTGTTCCTGTACTGGTAAAATTTAAAGTATAAGATGTGTCCGCAAAATGATGCGGTCTGATATCAGTAAACAAGTGATTTGTGCTAGCTGCGTCAGAACCATCTCCAAGACAACCATCAACAGGATAAGTCTGATTATCGTAAAAGAAACTATAGTTTGCCCCAGCTGAAGCAGGGTTTCCATTTGAATAATTACAAATATGACCACGGTAATCAAAATCACATGGATACCTGTATTGGTATCTCAATTGAAACAACTCTGGTTCTTCAATTGGTCCCGGACAAACTCTTGTCAAGTCATAGGTCAATACCACTGAATCCTTTTGGACAGATGGCATTCCGACACCCAAAGGTGGAAATTGGCTGGCGTCGAAGTTTCCGAATGTCTGCCCTCCAGTTCCTGTGCAATAATTTGTTCCATTATAAAATGCGCAAAATGAGTTTGCAGGATCAAAAGTCGGATCATTGATTGGAGTTACATTCCCCAAATAATCAGTAATCTGAGCATTTCCTGCATAGACCAGTGGTGATATCAAAGGAGCTTGCACAGAATCAAAATACAGGAATGGTCTGTACTCATTGACATACCAATCAGGTGGTGTATTTTTGTTTAGAACAAAACTGTGTTCAACAGTCGCTGTACATTCGTCGATTGACAAATTCGTTTTTGCAACAATTTCACCAGGGCAAAATGTTTCAACTGGAACTCTTGTTCCACAAGAGCCATATGCATAACTATTTTTCCCACCTGCAGTTTTATAAGCGTAGACAATTCCTCTGAACGAAAGTGTTTCCAATGGTTTGGCAGCGATGTCAGCATTGACATGTCTATATGGATTCTTTTGTAGTGGAATTCTTGCAATTATGTGAAATTTATCTCCGTTTTTCGGATCAAGCATATTGATAAATTCTGTGACGCAATCACCTGTTGAGTTCGTTATATAGGCCTCATCCCTGATGTCAATATCCATTCTGGTATTGTCAGTCTGATCATATGCCCCGTTCCATACATGGGCATTTAAAGAGGCATAATAGCTATCATGATCGAAGGTAGGCAAGCCATTGACGGTAGGTCTTACAATTGCTCCACTTCCTGAGATACAATCAAGATTGTTAAATTCAATGTCGTTTCTTACGCCGGGGATCGTCGCTTTTTCAAAAGAAAATTCATCGATCACGGCATTGGTCATGCTCGGAAGAAGTTCCAGCCCAGGGTTGTTATTCCAATGCCCTAGTGCTTGAGCATCAATTCTGAAACCAATTCTATTCATATCTCTGAAAGCTACCTCGTCCTGTATTTCATACTCAACATGAATATAAACTGAATCGCATGGCAAGTATCTATTTAAGTCATCGACATTGGCTGTTGTTTCATCCAATGGCATTGTCATAGCACGGTCTCCATAACCATAACTTGTCCTTCTTAATTCTACTACATTATCGCTGATTACACATACGCAATCACAGGTTCTTTTCGAGGCGAAAAACATTTCTTCGCAGGCTCTTACTATTGTACAAGAACAGCCTGGCTCATTGCATTCTTCAACCACTCTCGCGTTGGCCACCACATAATTGACTGGATAACAAACACAATCATCCAACTCCAATGTCATTGTGTAACATTGAAGGGTATTGAGATTGTCATTCCCAATATCCATTTTAATGTATGTTCTGCTGCTGTCAGCATTGAAGGTTTGTGAAATTAAATTCGCGGCAACTGGAGCACCTGCCCAAGTTGCGTTTGCTGTATTGGGTGCGATGTCTTTTACTATTGGTAAATAACCATTTATGTCCATTTGAAAATAAGAACTGGAATTGGAACAAGGACTGATGTTTTCATAATCAAACTCATAACAAAATTCGATGTCAATGGTATTCAAAGCTCCATCATTTCCTGTTCCGAAATCATATCCTCCAACGGGAACTGAGGCCGTTCCTATATTTGTTTCTGTCGTAGTTGTTTGTAATGCTCCATAGAAAAAATCAACAGGAGGTGAAAGCGTTGGCAATAATTGGAAGGCTTGTCCACAATGTCTGTCACCGCTAACAACCACCGTTTGGAAAGAACAATCCAATGCAGCACAACCATTTATATCGCTAATATCTTGACATTTCACAGCAACCTCGATAACAATATCCAAAGTGTAACCACCTGGTAAATCGTCGAAAAAAGTATCACCATCGTAATCTTCCAGGCCGACGCCGTCTCCATCAATATCCGTTGTTAGTCCGGTAAAATCTACAACCAAATCAAAATTGTTGTAATAGTACATGGAAGGATTAAGTGAAGTTCCGTTGATTTTGACATCCACAGCTTCCAATGCATCTGATTGACACAATTGGAATCCGACTACTAGGTTTTCGAAAACTCCTTTATCAAAATCTGTTTGTGCACTTGTTAGTGAAATTTCGAACAAAGAGTTGTCTCCACAGATTTGCGGATATTGAATGGGATTGACACTAACCAATGGATCTGCTCCAAAATCTGGTAAATATTCAAGCACAGCATCTTTGCTTGTTGGAGTTCCACAAATTTTATTGTCGCAACCATAAGACACTTCATACTCGAAGTAAACGGGAGAAGCTGTTTCACAACCATTCATTATTTCATAACAAATATCAACTTTCACCGAATCATCTTCGACCAATAAGCCAGTGGTAAAAAAGCTATTGTCGATAACAGAGGATAAAATTTGAGTCGATGGATTGTAATTATAAGGGACAGATGCTCCTGCAATTTCATAAGAAACAATGTTGTAATCTAAACCAAAATCTACCCCTAAAATGTTTAAATTAAAATTATCCAATGAAGCGTTAAGACCTGTTTGAAAAACGCTAAAGCTTTGACATTGAGGGGCGTCGTCGTTAAAAGAAACAGTTGCAGGTTCCAAATCCAAAATTGCCAAAACTGGTTTTTTTATGGCCGCACTGTATCCGAACAAAGGTGTAAAGCTATTGTTACAATTTAAGGTCAATCCTGCATTGTCTACATATTCGTAGGCAATATCAAAATCCATTAAATAAGTCGAAGTAGTGGGTTGATTGATTGCTGCACAAGTTCCCTCAACCAATACATAAAAAACCTGTAATTCATCCGCACTTAGATTCGCTATCTCTATTACTGGATTTTGTAAATCTGAAAAATTGACGTTGCTAACAGGAAAGTTGGCATCTAGTTGCGATGCCCATCCTGCATATTGAATACCAGCCGGTAAAGCTACAGTCAAATCAACATCTGTTAATTCAATTCCTGCATTGTTTATAACCAATAAGGATAGTGTATCAGGAACTCCGCATACCACTAATTCATCGATTTGAGGGAATCCCGGCGTGCTATAAATATCCAACATTTGAATCGTTGGACACTGCTGAGATTTCAAGCTTAATGATGATCCCAAGGAGGAGAGAAAAAAAGCAATCATCATCAAAAATAATTTAGGCATACTTATCCTAAGAGAAAAATTGGGTAGAAAATCCGTTCTCATAAATGGCAATTTTACAAAGCAAACCCACAATGGGTAATTGAGATTAACAATAAATTAATGCTTGAGTACTAGATAGATAATTCTATTCGAAGAAAATGAAGGAGGATGTTTTATACGATTTAAACCATAAAATGTCGCACATAAATGATTAAAATTAATCAAATGCCTTCGTTGAAAAGCCTCGCTTTAGCTATGGCTAGAACTACGTTTTTCGCCTCGGCCTTGATCAATTTTATCATCATATCCAGTAC
>CALBCY010000239.1 GCA_937927195.1 uncultured Chitinophagales bacterium | reverse complement strand
TTCGGTATTGGGTTTTGAATACTGAAGATGTCTCGTTGAAAAAATAATGAAGAATTTAATGATCAACAGATAAAGTCGAAGTCGTGTTACTTGACATTGATGCTTGGTATTATATATGCTTTGGCGGGATTCGAGTGTTTGTTCAAACAAAACTTTTGCAATGTTTTGAATTTCAAGAAAAAATTATATCTAGTATCTAAAATTTCAGGTCTTGAAAAAAAAGTGTAGTAAAAAACGGCCTTGACCGAAGTAAATCAAACAAAAGATCGTCTAAAGTTTATTACCGATTAAATAAACAAATCAAACAGAATTAATGAGGTACTTAACTTATTCGATGTTGCTGGTTTTAGTAACAACTATATTAATAACAGCATGCAAAGACGATGACGATTCTTGTACAGAAATCACTTGGTATCAGGATTCGGATGGAGACGGTCTCGGTAATGCTGGCGTAAGCCAATTGGCTTGCGAGCAACCAACCGGTTATGTCACTGATGATTCAGATTTGGACGATACTGGAGATGCAGTAAATCCTTCAGGAACGCCTGTTTCCGCATTTGATGAATTTAATGCTGATGCCGTTACTGTTTCTTTTGATGGCGATGAAATAACAATAGAATCCAATGCTTTGCCCAATCATACTTCTCCTTATTGGGACAGTAGCAATGGCTTGTACGTCGAACCTGTGATTGCGAATGAAAGCCAAATGTCTCCGGGCACGATCAATGAGCGGAGTTATACTGTTACAGTTCCGGCTTCACCAGAAAAGGCAAGCACGACAACAGCAACAGGTTTGGGAGCTATAGGAATTTCCGTAACAGGTGTTCCGATTTTCAATGACGAAGAAGGTCCAAATATCGCTTTATCAGAAAATGTCGCTTCAGGCTTTGATTATGCTGGAGGACACATGGGACCAACAGGTTATCACTATCATTTGGAATCTTCTGATGTGACAGAAAATACTGTCTTGTCACAGAATGATGATAAATTGGTGGGCATTCTACAGGACGGCTTTTTACTTTATGGAAGAAAATGTAATGCGACAAGCGATTATCCTTCAGATTTAGATGCTTCGGGAGGACACAGTTCTGCTACTCAGCACAGCGATGGAGAAGCGTTTTATCATTACCATATCATCAATGAATTTTACACGGGTTCTTATATAATTTTATTCGGAGGTGAATTGCAAGGAACGCCAAATTCGATTATGTAAAACTATTCAAATTCAACTTTTTGTAAAGGGAATTATTCAGAATCATGCTGAGTAATTCCCTTTTATATTTCATATTTCAATCCAATGAAGGTTTCGTGGTTTTTCATATCATCATTTTTTTTTCTCTGTTTAAGTTGCTCGGAACAAGTTAAGAAAGAGGCTTTGGTAATGTCTTTTAAAGAGCCCTCTTGCTTGATCATTCCTGATCTTGAAGTAGAGAAGTCAAGTCTATTTTATGATACTGAAAGGTCTTTGTGGACTTTAAATGAAGAATTGTATTCTGGCTATGCAACTAGTTTTTACGAGGATGGTACTCTGAAAGAAAAAATTGGAATTTTAAAAGGAAGGAAACAGAATGAATCCAATTCTTGGTTTCCAGATGGTCATTTCAAACAAACAGCAAACTATCATTTGGGAAAATTGGATGGTGAAAAGAAATCCTGGTCTTCAGACACTTCTCATGTTTTAATTTCACACTTAAATTATCATTTAGGCAAGGCGCATGGTGAACAAAAAAAATGGTATGTCACTGGTGAAATTTTTAAAATAATGAATTTGAACATGGGAAAAGAAGAGGGCATGCAGCAGGCATTTAGAAAAAATGGTGATTTGTTTGCCAATTATGAGGCACGTGAGGGAAGGATTTTTGGATTGAAAAAATCCGCCCTTTGTTTCGGTTTGGAGGAGGAAGAGGTCCAAAGCAAAAAATGATGTTTCAAGCTTATAATGCTGAAGGATTTAAGAGCGATTTTTTGAATCCATCAATATCGTGACTGGTCCATCGTTGATTAAAGCTACCTCCATCATGGCGCCAAACTCTCCGCTACCAACTGGCTTTTGAATTTTTTCTTCTAGATTTTTAATGAAATTTTCGTAGAGTGGAATGGCTGTTTCAGGCCTGGCCGCTTTTATAAAGGAAGGTCGATTCCCTTTCTTAGTGGAGGCATGCAAAGTAAATTGACTGACCACAATTATTTCACCATTGCAATCTAAAAGGGACCTGTTCATTTTATCGTCTTCATCGTTAAAGATGCGCATGTTGACAATTTTTCTACAAAGCCATTCTATGTCTTCGTCACTGTCCTCATTTTCGATGCCCAATAAAATAAGCAGTCCATTGGCTATTGAAGATTTTACTTTTCCTTCGATGGTAACCGAAGCTTGTGATACTTTTTGAAGAACTGCTCTCATGTTTTTTTTATTAGTACAAAGTAGTTAGTATAAAGATGGTGTTATGAACAGGCATTCAATGCGTACTTTACAATGAACACACATTCAATGCTTGGTTTACAATAAATTTCTTCTTTGCATTTCAATTTTAATCAAGCCAAGCTCTCGTCCGAGTTGTCCATTTACAGCGGTGTTTTCTCTTGCTCTTCTGATCAGGTAAGGAATGACTTCCTTTACTGGTCCATAGGGCATGTATTTGGCAACATTAAAATCGGCTTTGGCCATATTGAATGAAAGGTTGTCGCTCATTCCGTACAGTTGAGAGCTAAAAATATGAGGATGATCATTGGGAAAGGATTTTGCTTGAACTGTTTCAGCCAATAGTTTGCAACTGTTTTCATTATGAGTCGCATTGCAAAAAGCCAAATGGTCAATGTTGTCTATGCAGAATAGAAGTGCTTCATTGTAGGCTTTGTCGGTTGCTGCTTTGTCTGCTTGGATTGGAGTGGGGTAGTCCATTTCATCAGCTCTTTTGTTTTCTTTCTCCATGTAGGCACCTCTAACGATTTTTACCGCTAAAATGTAGCCGTCTTTTTTTGCATTTTTTAGGCTGCTTTTTAGAAAGGCCAGTCTGTCGTGGCGGTAGAGTTGGACGGTGTTGAATATGATCGGTTTCTCCTTGTTAAATTCTTTGGAATGATCGATTACTATTTGATCGATGGCATCTTGAATCCAGCTTTCTTCGGCATCGTAATAGATTTGGATTTCACAATCATAGGCCTGTTGAGAGACGCTCTTTACTCTTGCCAATCCCCTTTCCCATTCGGCTTGTTCTTTTTCATTTAATGCCTCATTGTTGCTGATTTTTTCCAGTAAATGAAATCTCATCAAGCCTGTTATTTTACTACTGATGATATTGATGTCTGGATCTTCTTCAGCCAGCTTTAGGTTCTCGATTAAGAAGCTGGCAATTTTATCAAAATCTTTTTCATTTTCTTTTGCTTCGGCTCCGTAGTCCAGGATGGTATGGACGCCATATTCACTAAGTTTTTTGATTGGTTTGAGGCATTCTTGAATATCGGTCCCTCCGCAAAATTGATCAAAAATAGTCAGTTTGATTGGGTAGCTAATCGGCAATCCCACATTGAAAGCAATTTCAGTAAACTTACTACCAATATTGACCAATGGTTCGAATTGCATCAGCCTAAACAAGTTGTGTGCGTGGCTTAACTCATCGTCAGTTTTTCCTGCAAATGCGATTGACGTATCATCGAAATTTATCTTGCTCATGCTTGTCCGTTTTTTTTTGTGAAATTAATGCTTTTTTTGGAGAATGGTTGAACTTAGTTAACTCCCTAACAAGTGTTTTATTAAAAAAGTTGCGGGTCAAAAGGTTTTGTGAAGGCAGCGATGAACCAATGCTTTTAAGATTGTAATATATGGGCTTTGAATGGCCTAGATATTTTTAGCAGAGATAAAGAGGATTTGTTAAGTGGCAGAAAGAGATTGAGAATGCCTTACTGCCTTTGTTAAATGCGTTCTAAGAGTTGGATAGAGGTTTTCCAAAGAAAAGTTAAGATGATGGCAAAGTGATTGAAGTTTGAAAATGAAATAGTTTTAATGTATTTTTGGACTGCGCAGTATTCAGATTTTCAAGCAATTACAAATTACCCATGTTCTCAAATCCGCTTTATTGGATAATCTTTATCTTAGGCTGTCTGACAGTTTTTGTTGTGAATATATTGATTGGGCTATTTTCTAAAAGGAAGATAGACAGGGAAAGTTATGATTTGTTGGCGGAACAGCATAGACGGTTAAAAACGGATTATGAAATTGTTACTGATAGCAATACTGAATACAAAAAGCGCAATGATGATTTGAATGAAATTTTGCGGAAGGAAATGGAGCGGGCCAATGAAATGGAAAGGGGCTTTGTTAAGGCGGAAAGCGAAAATAAATTCAACGAAGAAAAGTTAAAAGAGCATAAAATCCAAGTTGAACAATTGAATGAAAAATTTCATGATCAATTTGAAAATTTAGCCAATAAAATTTTACAAGAAAAAGGTGAGAAATTTAATGTAGAAAACCAGAAAAACTTATCCTTGATTTTGGAGCCTTTGAAAGATCGGATAGCCTCTTTTGAAAAGCAGATCCAAGACAAACAATTGGAGGATGCCAAGCAAAGAGCGACTTTGTTAGAGCAGTTCAAACAACTTGGTCGTTTGAACCAACAAATGAGTACGGATGCTCAGAAATTGACCAAAGCTTTGAAGGGAGATTCAAAAACACAGGGCAATTGGGGTGAAATGATTTTGGAGTCTATTTTAGAAAAATCGGGGCTCTTGAAAGGCAGGGAATATAAATCTCAGCAGAACTTTAGAATTCCTGGAAGACGGTTTCAGCCCGACATTGTTATCAATCTACCAGAAGACCGACAAATAATAATTGACTCGAAAGTTTCTTTGACAGCCTATGAAAGGTTTTGTTCGGAGGATGATCCCAAAAAGTCAAAAATGTATTTGAAGGCGCACATTGATTCTGTGAAAAATCACATTAGACAATTGAGCGGTAAAAATTATCAACAATTGTATCAATTGCGCTCATTGGATTTTGTCTTGCTTTTTATTCCATTAGAGCCGGCATTTGGATTGGCGATACAGCATGATTCAGATTTGTTCGCTTATGGATTTAAGCAAAATATAATCATTGTCAGTCCGACTACTTTGTTGGCTACGCTTAGAACGATCGCCAATATTTGGCGTCATGAAAAGCAGAGTAAGAATGCTTTGGAAATTGCTAGAGAAAGCGGCAGGTTGTACGATAAATTTGTTGGCTTTGTAGAGGACATGGAAAATATTTCACGCTACTTAAGTATGACTGAGAAAAGCTTTGACAAGGCAATGGGGAAATTGTATCTGGGTGATGGGAACATGATTAGCAAGGCGGAGAAGATTAGAGAGATGGGGGCTTTGAATTCGAAGACTTTGAAGGACTGAGAAGTTTAAGTAGAAGTTTAGAATTATTGATAAATTATTGATTCGAGTGGAATGTGGATTGAACGCGGAGGCACAAAGGCGCAAAAGCGCAAAGGAGGGTGGCTTGTGAATTTAAAAGCCGAATACCGAAAGCCGATTACTCACAAGCGAAGTTTGCAAAAAAAAAGGCCACCTTTGATGGAAGGCGGCCTCAAATTAAATAGGTATTAAAGGTCTGTCGGATTAATTCTACTCAAAATCAATGAGACATTTACAACCTTTAATAAGGAAAATTTTAATTCTTAAGTATTTTGAATACTTCATTGTAATCATTGCTGTAAATTCTGACGAAATATTGACCTGGAATCCAGTGTTGCACATCGAACTGTTTAATAAACGTTCCGTCTTCTTCTACATAGCCTAGGTCATTTGCTATGGGATTCCCCATCAAATCGTAAACAACATAAGTCAATCTTTTATTGATTTGATCTGTCAGTTTTCCTGAAATTTTCAAGTATTCATTGCATGGATTGGGGAACACATTTACTTCTTGATCCAATACAGTTACAAACATTCTGCTTGCGCTTGTTTCAGAAGGGTAACCAGCCGTGAAAGTCGATCTGTGAAATCCACTGTTTTGATCGTCCGAGCATTGTGTTCTAATTGCTAAATCATACATGATGTTTTTCTTTAGACCTTTTAAGTATATTTTGTTGATGCTTGATCTTTTTAACTTCCATCTTTTGGTTCCTGAAACTCTGTATAACAATCTGTATTCCTGCGCGCCTTCTACTATTGGCCATTCTACTTTAGCCCTTCTTCCATTTGACAGTGGAGTGACGCTAACAAGCTCTGGTTTTTCGCATACCGCTAATTCACATTCATTGGGGCAAGATCCACCGCAATCGATGGCAATTTCATCGCCATTTTTGATGCCGTCGGTACAAGAAATGGTTTCTTCTTCCTCTTCAGGTTCTGTTACGGGATTTCCTTCTATGTCAAATTCTGTCCCTCCTAGTGTTGCTTCAAGATTTGAATTGCTAACCAATTTATATCTTTCAGAATAGGCACTGTTCAAGACAGCATTCATTCTTGTTGCTTGTCCATTGGTGAACATAGCATAACAAGGCAAAGAGTAATCCATGAAATTAGCGAGATTGTCTGCTTCATTGCAAGTCATGACATTGGTGCCACAAATACTGGCTTCATAGCTTAATGTTCCTTTGCAGTTGGGGGTGTCATCTACAAAGTCATCCTTGCTGCAATTGGTGTTTCTGTTAATACTTCCATCACCCCAGGTGTGTTCTAAGTTTAAGAAATGCCCTGTTTCATGTGCCAAGATGTATTCAAATCCGGGACTTGTCAAGCTGTGATCACCAAAGGCCCAATAGGAAATGACTACTCCATCGTAAACGGAAAAAGATGGTTGATTGACGATGGTTGGTTTGTAAGAAAAAGCAGATATTCCGCTGTTCTCTTGGGCATTTCGAACAACCCAAATGTTCATGTATTTATCTCTTGGCCATTGGGTTTCTTCTTTCATTGTTACATTGTCGCCAGCCGTCGTGTATGCTGATTGGGTATAAATGATTCCATTGGTAGGATTGTTTTGTGGATCAAATTTTGCCAAAACAAAACAAATTCCAACATCAGAAATTTTGTCTGTATGTTGAGATCTCACCATCGGAATATTGGGATTGGTACCGCTGAAGCAGGCGTTTAAATCTTGGATAGCGGAAAGGACAATTTCTTCAGAAAGTTTTTCTGGTCCATTGTCATGGACCATGTGAACGACAACAGGAATGACTTTCGAAGCGGACCTCGTTGTACCGATGTTGCTTTGTTTGAATTTTGAAATTTCTTTTTCGAGTTCCCTTTTGTCTTGGTCGAAAATGGGTTGGAAATCGGGATGATTTTGATAAATCTTTTCATTTTCATGAGAAGAGCCGCAAGGAGAAGGAGCCTGCTGCTGTACCTCCTGTTTTTGGGCAAAGTTGCTCACAAAAGGTAGCATCATCATAAGAGCGAACATAGGAATCCCCCTTAATGATACGGGTAAATTTAGTACCATAATTATAATTTGGTTAGGTTATAAAAACTGGAGGGTAAGGGAATTGAAATATAATTGGGTATAAATTACAATAGGGTAAATCTAACAATATGGAGGAGTGAAATTAAAGGTAGTGGTGGGTGAGTTGTTTCTTGTTCTACGTAAAACAGCCAAAAATGTTACGTTTTGTAAGATTTATTTGAAACTTTTTTTTTAACAGTGCGTAGGCCGTTTGAAAATCAAGACTTTAGGCGATTTCTTTTTTTGAAATAGTATTCAGGGAATGGTAATTATCTGCAAGGAGGAATAGCAATGGCCTAACGCATTCCGTTGTAGACTTCCCATCCATTCATTTCAATTTCCTGAACAATTTCTTCGAGGTATTCAAAGTCTTTGTCGTCTGGATTGTATCCATCTTTCAGGTTGTAACCAAACCTTTTACCGATTTGATTAAACATAAAGGCGCTGAAACCGCTTTTATAGTCCTTGATCATTTGATGCATAGATTTGCCAGTATTTCTTTCTATGATTTTGATTAAGACCTTTCCTTGCGAAGTCGTTAAATTTTTGAGTGGATCTTCAAATTCCTCTTTGAGGTCTTTTTCTAGTTGTTTGAGGTATTTCTTTTCCTTTCTTTTCTTGGCAATTAGTTCGGTTTCCTTTTCTATTTCACCCATTATATCTGCAGCATTGATCGCATAAGGATAAACTTTTTTTACCAATCTTTTCATGCGGTAAAACTTCTGCTTATCCATTTCATTATCGAACTTTCGTTCAGTTAAATAAACGGTTGGCAAGACGACCATAGGAATGGTATCTCCATCGATGACAAAAAGCTCAACCAGTTGGCTGTTTTTTGCTATTTCATCGAGATCTTTCGAATGTTGTTCCGGATCATTGCTGTACTCTTGCGCATGCAAGTTGTTGCTAATCAGCCCAGTTAACAGAGAAAAGAATATTATATAAAGACTATTTTTCATTGATTTAATCATTTTTTCCTGACTATACTTCTGACACCTGTTGAGGCAAATAGTTTATAACCTGTTTGAATTTTCAGGTTTTATTGAAAATTCGAATAAGTTCCTGCAAAAATGAGCATAATTATATTTAAAACTCAAAATACCTCAATATTTATAGGAAGTCAGAGCCTATCAATAATTTAACAATTAGATAATGCATTTTCAATTTGTCACAAGTGGATTGCTCCTTGTGAATCAATAAAATATCCTAAGTTGGAGGGTAAATGGATAAAACGTGGTTGGATGGGGCGGAATTGTGGAATTAAGGGAGTTTTTTGAATAGACTAGGAAGGCCTTTGGCTGTTGTATTGGGAGGCTTTTAGCTTTTAGCTGTTGGCCTTTGGCTGTTGTATCGGGAGGCTTTTTGCTTTTAGTTCTTGGCCTTTGGCTTTTAGCTGTTGGCTTTTGGCTGTTGTATTGGGAGGCTTTTAGCTTTTAGTTCTTGGCCTTTGGCTTCGTTGAAATGCGGATTGTTTGAAATTTTATTTATTGTGAAATGTTGTTTTGGTGAAATGAGCATTGCACAGGATCCCCAACTGTAGATTCAGCTGGTGGGCCTAATTTATATTCTATTTAATCGATAATTCTATCGACGAAAAGAGATAATCCTGTCGTTTGAAAACAATGTATAAAATACAGATTTTAATCCTTCTCAAGCGCCCTAAGGAATTTCTGGAAGATCAGCCTCATTGTGGTAACTCACCAAATAGAAGTTCCAAGCATAATCAGCAGCAACAATTGAAAGACGCAAAGAATCTGCTATTTCGCCAGCAACGATTGAATTTACTGCATACTCCTTTATTTGAATTGGATTGGGATTGTCTCCTTCCGATGTTTTATTGCACAAGCCTATAAATGCCCCAGAACCATTTAATACCAAAGAGTTGTTGGAATTGTCATAATCATAGGTGTAATCTCCTCCATCGCCAAAATCTTCTCTATCAGGATTGTTTCCCCAAACTCCATTTTCAGCTTCGTCATAACATCCTTCTTGATCTGCTCCATTGATGATCCATCCACCATTGACCTCATTATCGACAAACAAAGTTCCGTTAGAACTAAACTCAAAAGTGCCATCGCTGTGGAAGGTGTAGGCATCATCTAGAATACAAGGTCTTTCAGACAAAGGTGTAACCGCTCCCAATGACCACCAATTATTGTCCAATGGAAAGGGGCCAATTCCAATTGCAATGCCCTCTCTTTGCAAATACCAAGTTTTACTGCTTGAACCAGCCAATAATGTCAATTGTGGATTGGGATCTGTAATACTCAAACTTTCAGTTGTGGTGTCTGCTATTCCTATTGAATTTGTAGCTATTAAGACCACAATGTAATCGCCGCTTGCAGTATAAATGTGAACAGGGTTTTCTTCTGCTGAAGAAATGCCGTCGCCAAAGTCCCAGCTGTATTGAATCGCATTTTCTGAGATATTGTTAAAACTTATTTCAGTCCAATTGTCTTGACTGATTTCAAATTGAAAGTTGGCAATAGGGTCGGGTGGTATTTCTGTGTCACAATTGTCTCCCATCCATCCTTCGTCGCAATCACAAAGACCAGTGTCGGGATTGCAAGTTCCATTGGCACAATTCACATCAGCGCACAAGTCAATTTCCTGATCGCAATTGTCTCCCATCCATCCTTCGTCGCAATCGCAAAGACCCGTGTCGGGATTACAGCTTCCATTGGCACAATTCACATCAGCGCACAAGTCAATTTCCTGATCGCAATTGTCTCCCATCCATCCTTCGTCGCAATCGCAAAGACCGTTGTCGGGATTGCAAGTTCCATTGGCACAATTCACATCAGCACACAAATCAACCTGCATATTGCATAAACTTCCCATCCATCCTTCGTTGCATTCGCAAAGTCCAGTGTCGGGATTGCAGGTCCCATTCTCACAGTTCACATCAGCACACAAATCAATTTCCTGATCACATAAATTTCCAGTCCATCCATTATCGCATTCACAGGTGTCGGTGTCTTCGTTGCACGTTCCATGATCTCCACAATCAATCAAATCACATCCTTCCAATTCCTCATTCGATTTACAAGAAGCGCAAATCAAAATTGAAAGACTATCAAGGGCAAAGAACAATAGTTTAATGTTTTTCA
>CALBCY010000238.1 GCA_937927195.1 uncultured Chitinophagales bacterium | reverse complement strand
AATTTCACTTGTTATAAAATTATAACAAATAGTCTATTTATTTGTTCACTAAATTGTTTTTCAGAATTCGATTTTTGTTGTTTATAGCCTTTATTTGGTAAACTTATAGCCATTTATTCTAATCAACAGTACAAACCAATTGTATTAATAACGCTCTTTTAATTGTATCATCAGTACTTCTTCCATTTTTTTTCATTTTTATTATTAAAAAATCCCGGACTAAAATTCAGGTTTGTGGTTCATCCCTTAAGTTCTCAATAATCAAAATTTGTATTGATACGAACTTCCGGGATGATCCAATAGCCCGGGATTTTATAAAACATGAAATCAACTCAATAATTATCTATGTATAAAAAACTTCTTCGAGTATGAATATTCAGCATTCTCAATACTAATAATATACATTCCTGGGGCTAAATTGCTGATGTCAATTCTTTCTTTGTTCGAATTGGAAGTTACATTTTGTATCAAGGATCCTTTTGTATCTCTCACTGAAATCTGCTTTTCAACAATGTCCAATTGTCCCATTTCTGCTACGATGAAATTGGTTGCAGGATTCGGATAAATTCCGATTGTTCCAAAAGGATTAATTTGCTCAACAGAAGACAGTGTTTCTGGAATCAAAACCGCATCGATTACATGTACAACTCCATTGTCTGTAACAATGTCAACAACTGAAACTTTAGCATCATTGATAAATACTCCATCGGCATTTATTGAAACAGCGACGTTCTCACCATTTAAGGTCAATGGCATTATTCCGTCTGAAAGATCTGTACTCAATACTTGCCCCTCTAAAACATGATACAACAAAACATCTGTCAAAGCTCCAGATGGATCTTCCAACAATCCTTCTACTGTTCCCGCTGGCAACAGATCAAAGGCTGCGTCAGTTGGTGCAAATACCGTGAATGGTCCGGGTCCAGAAAGAGTTCCTTCCAATCCGGCAGTCAATACTGCTGCCTCCAAAGTATTGTGATTCTCACTACCGACAATCACGTCAACTACTGTTGTCGTTGGTGGGATTAATACTGCATCAATGACATGAACAACTCCATTATCAGTAACAATATCAACAACGGAGACTTTGGCATCGTTTATAAATACACCTTCATCTGTTATGCTTACTGTTATCTCTTTTCCATTTAAAGTTGCAGCCATTTGACCATCACTTAAGTCCGTACTCAATACGGTTCCGCCAATTACGTGATACAATAAAATATCAGTCAATGCTCCCATTGGCTCTTCCAACAAGGTTTCAACTGTTCCCGCTGGCAAAAGATCAAAGGCTGCATCCGTTGGTGCAAATACCGTGAAAGGACCGTCTCCTGAAAGAGTTCCTGCCAAATCTGCCGCTAAAACTGCTGCTTCTAATGTGTTGTGGTTGTCACTACCGACAATAACATCAACTACACTTGCAGGAAGCGGTGCGGGCGGTAACAAAACGGCATCAATCACGTGAACGACTCCATTGGTTGTGAGAATATCCGCAAATATTACTTGTGCATTGTTTATAAAAACACCAACATCATTGATCGCTACCTCAACATCGGCACCATTTAAAGTGGTCGCCATTATTCCATCACTCAAATCTGTACTCAAAACGGTACCCGCAAGAACATGGTACAATAAAATATCCGTCAAAGCTCCCATTGGCTCTTCCAACAAGGCATCAACTGTTCCCGGTGGTAAAAGATCAAAGGCTGCATCTGTTGGAGCAAAAACGGTAAAAGGACCATCACCGGAAAGGGTTCCTGCAAGGTCGGCGGCTATCACTGCCGCTTCTAAAGTATTGTGATCATCACTGTTAACAATGACATCGACAACTGTCTGAGCATTCAAACTCATGGTTAATATCAAAAGGCTAATCGTGTAAAAGATAGTTTTCATAAAATTGATTTAAAATGTTATAAAATTGCTTATAACTACCTATGTGCAGGAAAGTGAAAAAAGGTTGCCCAGCCCCAAAAAAAATTATCGAATACCAATTAATTGGCAAAAAAACATCGCTTTATTCAAGTTTTATTAAAGCTTTATTAAAGGGGAAGTGATGCCTGGAGCTAAAGCGAGTACCCTTTTTGTTTTATATTTGTGAAATGAAAATCAAGACACATCTTGAAATAGGCAATTGGAATATGTTTTGCCTTCCCATTCCGGAAAAGAAAGCCGAACAAATAATAAAAGATTTTGGCAAAAGAATAATTTGTCAAGTAAATGATGCCTCTTTTCACTGTGCCATTCAAAAAAGTAAAAAGATTGGTCATTACATTTCAGTTGGAAAATCAACTAAAAAACTGATCAAGGCAGAATACAGAGACAAACTGGAATTAATCATCAAAAAAGATGAGACAGAGTTTAAATCTCCAATGCCAGAAGAGTTTGAAGAGGTATTGAAAACTGATCCTCCTGCCCAAGCGGCTTTTGATCAATTGACTCCAGGAAAGAAAAGAAGCCTGATGTTCTATGTTGGGAAAGCCAAACAAATTGACACTAGAATAAACAGAGCGCTAAAAATTTCAGAAAAACTAAAAATGGGCTTCACCGATTTGAAGGAAATGATGAGACCTTAATTCACTAGAAAGCGATTTGAACATGGCTTGGGTGTAAGATAAAAATTGAAATATCTGCTATTCAATGGATGGCTAGGCCTGTTTTTACTAATTTTACTAATGCACTTAAAAGGAAAGACCATAAGCCTCCGCGACTGGCAACTCAAAGACCTCGAAATCTACAGACATTGGAATACCGGCCATTTCCGATGGATGGATTTCAATGGCCCTTACTATCCCAACCTGACCAAAAACGAATTGGAAGCGCAAATTACAGCCCTAAAATCACGCATTGAAACAAACGACTGGCCAATACCGAGAAAGAAGCTGGTGATCTTTGATCATACAGATGATAAAATGATAGGCGATGTTTCTTGGTATTGGCAAAGCCAGGAAACAAATTGGTTGTCTATAGGTCTTGCCATTTATGATGAAAAAAACTGGAGCAAAGGATTGGGTTTTCAAGCTTTAAGCCTTTGGATTAGCTACCTTTTTCAAGCGAACAATGATTTAGTCCGAATGGATTTAAGAACCTGGAGTGGCAACCACGGAATGATGAAACTGGCAGAAAAATTGGGCTTCAAAGAAGAAGCCAGATTTCGAAAAGCAAGAATTGTAAAAGGCGAATATTATGATTCTATTGGAATGGGAATATTAAGAGAAGAATGGGAATCTGTGAGTTGAAGCTGTAGGTCAATGTGATGGGTTTAAACAATAACCAATAAAGCCTTCAACAAGGGAACAAGAGCCCCAATTTTACGTACAACCAAACATGAAAAAACACTTCCCTCTAACTGTTTTTTGTGTCTTATTTACCCTATTCTTATCCTGCCAAAAGGATGATTCATGTAGCTTTGAGAATCGCTTCTGCATGTATCCAATCGCCCATGACGCAGATAGTCCATTGAAAATCAAGATAATCAATCAAGATTTATCTGTTCCAATCGCACATTATACGCTATTTTTCAAAGCTGACTTTTTAACAGAACCTGTTACAGATTTAAGCCAAGAAGCTGTTACAATCACCGATAATGGAACCATCCTTGAATACGAAAGTGGTAAATCATTTTATCCAGATCCTCAATCATTCGGCTTTGACATTCTTTTATTGGTCGATCTAAGCCAAAGCATAACTGAGGCCAATGCTTTACCGGTCGTTAAATCCAGCCTAATCAACTTTGTTGAAACGCTGATTCCTGAAAATAGTGCAAGCTCAGAAGGGACAAATATTGCCCTCTATTACTACGATGGTGATCCCACGATCTGGCCAATATGTTCCTATACCAGAAACCGAAAGGTCCTTTTAACGGCCATCGATGACATTTCACCAGAATTGACAAGAGACGGTTCCACGAATTTATATGGTGCCGCTGTTTCGGGAGCCGAAGCCATCAAAAATCAATTGGCCAGATCAAACAAAACTGCCAAAGCGGGTGCTTTGATCTTATTCACCGATGGAACAGATTTGGCTGGATTAAAAAACTTATCTGAAGCAACCTATGCCGTCAACAGCCTTTCAAGCTTGCCTGATCAAGTCGATGTTTACACCATTGGCCTGGGAGACGATATAGATGAACCTGTCCTCAATGATCTGGGAACAGACGGCTTCTACTTTGCCAATGATTTGGAAAATTTAAGCAGTACTTTTGAAAGCATCGCCACCGAATTGCTCGCAGAGGTCAACAGTTACTACAAATTGGAATACTGCTCTCCAAGAAGAGCAGGCTTTACAAGCCTCGAGTTTAACATCAATTATCAAAACAGCAGCACCGTTGTGGAAAGTTGTATCAATTCTACTTGCACACCAGATCAATGTCCCTAAAATAGACCTTCGGGCTTTCGGGCTTTTGGGACCTTTGAATTTTTGGAGCTTTGGATTTTTGAACCATAGTTTTTTTCCTTGCGGTCGAAAGAGCTTTGGAATTTTGCTAAAATCATTTCTAACTGCATGAATACATTTTCACAGTTCTGAACATTTGTCCTTGCTTGTTGGATTACAATTTATTCCATTTTTATTCTTAATTTAAGGCTAAATAGAATAAAAATGAGTAACAAAGAGATTATACAGCAATTTTACCAATCTTTTAAGGATGGAAATGCTACTGGCATGACTGAATGCTATCACGATAAAATCACTTTTGAAGATCCTGCATTTGGTGTTTTGCACGGCGAAGATGCAAAGGATATGTGGCACATGCTGCTTTCTGGTGAAAAGGCAATAATAGAATTTAGCAACATTGAAGAATCTGGAAGTACAGGCGCCGCCAATTGGAGAGCCGAATACAATTTTGGACCACAGAAGCGAAAAGTAATCAATGAAGTTTCAGCAAACTTTGAATTCAAAGATGGTAAAATCATCAACCACAAGGATGAATTCAATATGTGGAAATGGAGCAGACAAGCACTTGGCCTTCCAGGATTGCTTTTGGGTTGGTCGCTCTTTATGAAATCTGCTATTCAAAAGAAAACCAAAGGCTTATTGGATGATTACCAAGCCAAACAAAAATAAATTAGCTTTCCAAAATGGAATCGTAGGAACAGGGAAATATATTGTTGTTTTCAAGCTATTGGCTTTTAGCCTTTAGCTTTGGTAAGTAGAGTAAAATTCCCAATGCTAATACTCTTCAGCGACTGTATATTTATTTTAAAATCTAAACACAAATTCCCAAGCAATGGATTGTATCATATGCAATAGAATTGAAATGATTGAAAAGGGGACAAACAAGCACTTTGTCTGTGAAATGCAATCTGGATATGTCGTCCTTGGAGACAGTCAATTTTATAAAGGTTATACCTTATTGCTTTCAAAACAACATTGTTCTGAATTGCATCAACTGGATCAGGAAACCAAACTATTATTTTTGAAAGAGATGTCCGTTGTCGCTGAAGCTGTTTACAATGTCTTTCAACCTATAAAGTTAAATCAGGAATTATTGGGCAATCGGGATGCTCATTTGCATTGGCACATTTTCCCAAGGCATACTGACGATCCAAACATCCACAATCCCGTTTGGATCATTGACAAAGAAATTAGGAATCATACTGTTCTGGAGGATCAAGAACTGGAAGAACGGAAAGAGCTTTTGAAAAGGGAAATTGAATTATTGATGGTTACTTGACTAATAATTTTTTCGCTTGGATTGTGAATTTTAACACTAAGACACAGAGGCACAAAGCGGTTGGTTTGAAATGAAAAATCCACTTTTGAAAGCTTGGATCATTTTAGGAAACACGGAAATATTTTGGTAAAATAAAGCCATCATTTTATCATAAAAGTGAGATTGTCTTTTGACATTTTGACGGCAAAAATCGCATTGTAAATTGGCAAAAAACAAACACTGAAAGAATCAGTAGAAGCAGCTATTCTTATGAAAAAAAACCACAATCAGATGCTCTAATTTATAAAATTATAGCATCTGGATATCGATATTATACAAATGGAGATTATATTGATTATATTGAAATACTGTATGACTTTGAAAACCGCAGCAGTTTAGAAATCAAAGAACTCAATTGGCCAAAAAAAAATTAAACAAACCGTCCCAAACATGAAAGCAATAAAAACATTCTTCACATTCTTTTTTATCTGTTTGACACTCTCCGCTTTTGCTCA
>CALBCY010000237.1 GCA_937927195.1 uncultured Chitinophagales bacterium | reverse complement strand
GCACAATAGAAGCGAATTCAAGGGTTCGGGTATTGGACTTGCAATTTGTAAAAAAATCATTGAAAATCTTGAAGGGACTATAAGCCTGGTAAGCCAGAAAAGTGAAGGCAGTACTTTCAAAATTGAATTGCCGCTTCAATTAAATTAAGAATTAATACAAAAAAAAGATTGTTGATTTAAAAGAGTATCTAACCGTTTTAAGATGGGTTCTAATAAGCGATTGATTAGGTGAAATTAAATTGAACCTTCCTTTATGTTTTTTCAAAATAATAGATAACATTGGCATTTACTTGCCAATCCTTGCCAACAAAAAAGAAAATGCAATTTGTATTGTGAGACTTTCGTTATTTTTTATAAATTAAAAATCGGAACTCCAAATCGATTGATTGAAAATAAGTACTAAATGAAAGCAGGAAAAACCCAAAGATTAGTATTTATTTTTGCTGGTGGAATTTTAATGAGCCTGATAAGTTTTACCATAATTTTTCAATCTTTAATTCCAGATCCTTGTTATTATCACTTCAATGAAATGAATTCATTTATGAATCTATTTTACAGTGCTGGGCCTGCTGACAATGGACATCCTGGTCCTAATTTGTTGAACTTTATTGTTTCATTTTCTGTTGGTGGAATTTTAGGATTTGGAGTTTACAAAATAATGGAGAATAGAAATTGTTGTCCATCAAATAATAAGGGGATAAAATGATTTGGATAACTGGCGATATCCATGGCGAAATTGACGTTTCGAAATTGAACAGTCGAAATTGGCCAGAAGGAAAGAGTCTAACTAAGGATGATTATCTTATTGTATTAGGTGATTTTGGATTCCTGTGGGTAGACGAACCGGACAAGCAAGAAAAATGGTGGATAAATTGGTTGACAAACAAAAGTTGGACTACCTTGTTCATTGATGGTAATCATGAAAATCACAATAGGCTTAAACAGTTAGAAGTTATCAATAAGTTTGGTGGAAAAGTCGGTTGTGTTAGTGAATCAATTTACCATTTAAGAAGAGGAGAATATTACAGAATTGACGGAATGAGTTTTTTTGCCTTCGGTGGTGCTAAGAGCCAAGACATCGAATGTCGAATAGATCAAATAAATTGGTGGCCAGAAGAAATTCCAACTGTTTTTGAACTTGAACATGGACTTGAGAATCTGAAAAAAAATGGTAACCTTGTTGACTTTGTTCTATTTCACACAATTCCGTATAATCTAAAAGAACAATTTACTGATCATTCATTTCTTGAAAAAATGGAAGATCCGACTTGCAAGTTGTTGGACAAAATAATTGATGTTGTAGAATTTAATCACGGTTTTTCAGGACACTTACATGTGGATGTAGATAAACACAAATGGAGTGTATTGTACAAGCGAATTTTAAGGCTACCTACCTTTAAAGTTGTTAACTAATTAATTAATAAATATGGGAAAGCAATTGGACTGTATAACTGTAGAACTAAAAGAATTCATTGAAAAGCAAAAAATATTTTTTGTAGGTACTGCTGCAAATGATGGAAGAGTAAATGTTTCTCCGAAAGGGACAGATTCTTTTAGAGTTATTGACAAGAACAATATTGTTTGGTTGAACCTAACAGGAAGTGGAAATGAAACTGCAGCGCATTTAATTAAAAACAATAGAATGACCATCATGTTCTGTGCATTTGAAGGGAAACCGATGATTTTGAGGCTGTATGGAACAGCAAAAATTTTCCATAAAAGAGACAGTGGATTTCAAAAATATTCAAACTTATTTCCTAAGAATGCTGGTTCCAGACAAATAATTGAAATGGAAGTTGATCTGGTCCAAACTTCATGCGGCTATGCCGTTCCTTTTATGGATTTCAAAGAGGAAAGAAGCACATTAAATTCCTGGGCGGAGAAACAAGGAGAGCATAAAATTGAAGAATACTGGAAAACTAAAAACACCAAAAGCATTGATGGATTCGACACGAAAATCCTTGGCAGTTAAGAACAACAATTAAAGGCCATCGTCAAAATCAATAAGCTATTTTGAATGTAATACCAAAACAGCTCTGACTAAATCCAAAGTAAAATTAGTTAAACCAAAATTGAATGAAATGGAATGGATTCAAACTATTATTTCTACAGTACTAATCTCCGGCATTCTTTTCTACATCAATAAGAAATCAACCGAGGGTGTTGAAAAAAATATAGAAGGAAAATATGAGTTAAGAATGAACGTGGTTTGTAAATGGATAGGGCTTTTATGTTTGATCATTTCAGCAGGAACAATAGTAGGATCAGTATTATTTTATGAAGAAGGAGTGCTCACATGGGTCGCAATGATACTATTGATTTTTGGTGGATTAGGAATTGTTCTCATGATGTATTACAATAATCATAGGCTAACATTTGACGATCAATCAATAATGTTTAAAAGTTGGACAGGAGAGGTCACCAATGTTAAATGGTATGAAATAAAAGAAATTAACTTCAGTTCGGTTTGGGGCTACTTAAAGTTAAGAACAAGTTCACAGGACTTAAAAATAAGTCATCAACTTGTGGGATTGATACAATTCGTTGTAATGATGGAAGCACAAACAAGTTTTAAAGCAAAGGAATTGAAATTGCCTTTTAAGCTAGATTAATTGGTCACAGAACCCCACTTAACTTCACTTTAACTCATAGAAAAAAAAACAAAAGCATCGATGAATTTATCAATTGTAAAAAATGATTATTGAAGATTATAAACCGAAGTCAAAACTCCTTTCTGATTTAATTGTATCATTTTACTTTACAAAATCAGAAAGCAATGAATACACAGAGTTTACTTATTACCCTCATTTTTGTGAAACCATAAATATTTTCACCAACTCCTCTGTTAAAGTCACAGATGATGTATTTGAAGTGAATTTTGCAAGTGGGCAAAACATTATCACATTAAGCAATGCCAAATCATTTTTTAGAAAAGCCATTGTTAAAAACAAATACGACATCATTGGTATTCATTTTAAGCCTTTAGCATTGAGATCTTTTTTTGATTTAAATGCTTTTGAATCTTTGGGAAAGGCAGTTTTTAAACTCAAAGATTCTGATGCATTAGAAAGCATTTCAGAATTGTTAAACCCCAAGGAAAAATTAAAAGCATTAGAGCAATTTTTTGCCGATTCCTATCAACCAAAGGAGCTTGATGACATCGCATTAATGGTCAAGTGCATTCACGAATCGAATGGAAATGTAACAATCAAGGAACTTGCCGAGCTAAGCAGTTTGAACAGAAGAACAATCCTAAGGAGATTCAAAAAACACCTTTTTTGTTCTTTTGAGGAATATAAAAACATAGTTCGATTTAGAAATGCCATCGTTAACTTCAAAGAAGAAAACAAAAAGTCGAGAGAATATTTAACAAACGATTTGTATTATGATCAATCCGATTTTATAAATCATTTCAAGAATTTGACGGGCGAATCTCCCAATAAATTAATTTCACAAATGAAATCCAATCCTAATTCCATCGACTACTTTTGGAAATTTCATCAATCCTAGAACTGTCCCAATCGTCCAATCATTTCAATTTTAAAGACTTTATATTTGAGTTCCAGACGCTTGAATTGAATACTATATCTCTAATAGTTCAAATCAGCAAACGGCTTTGTTTTGTTCTTGTCAGTTTTCATTTGGTTTCATTTGGTCATGTGACCAAATGTGCGCCTCTTCGGGCTACAAAAACAAATATTGAAGGAATCAATTGCCACGAAAATATAAGAGTTATGATAAATCTTTTAGACTTTACTTTTAAAATTCTTTCTTGTTGCATGGCCATTTTGGTTTTGTCTTTTCCTTCTGTAGCTCAGAAAAATGCGCAACTTAATGAATCCTATTTATCTAAAATAGAGAAAGGATTAATTCCAAATGTGTTTGTGGTTAATGATTCCCTTCCGTTCCATTTGCTCGACAGAATGGAGCATTATGGTGCAGTTGGATACAGTTTGACCACAATCAAGAATTTTAACATTGAAGAAACCAAAGGCTATGGTCTTTGTAGAAGTGAAGACAAGCTACAAGTGGATAGCAAGTCCATATTTAGAGCTGGTTCAATTAGTAAATCTGTAACAGCAATCGTGGCATTAAAGCTACAGGAGCAAGGACTTTTGAATATTGATGAGGATATAAGAGGCTATTTGAAATCTTGGAAACTTCCTAATAATAAATGGATTAAAAAGAAGACAGTAAGCATTAGAAACTTATTGGTTCATAAGTCAGGACTAAAAGGAGCTGTTAGAATGAAAATGGGTGATGAAGGTTATATCGAAGGAGATAGGGTATTTACGCTCAATGAAATTCTAAACGGGGAATCACCACTTCATGCCCTTGACTTCGACTCTGAGCCTGGGGAAGTTTTTAAATATTCTAATCAAGGATATAATCTTATTCAAAAAGTTATAGAAGATATTACTGGTAAAAAATTTGAGGACTTGGCAGAAAAGCTGGTCCTGTCTCCGTTCAATATGTCGAACAGCACATTCCAAACCGTTTACCCTGATAGCTTAAATATCAATTATTGTTATGCTTACAAGAACAATGTCGTTCACGATGGATTTTATCACAATACCGTGGAAAAATGTGCTGGAGGCCTGTTTTCTACCACAGAAGACTTAGCCGTTTTTATGATAAAAGTTGCAAAAATAGTAGCTGGAAAGGATGATTTTATTCAACAGGATTTGGCGAAGCAAATTTTTCAAGGGAATGATTATGGATTGGGATTTAATTTAATAAAAAGCGATGGCCTCTTTCTTGTCTATCATACAGGAAGAACATCAGGATTTTACAGCTTCATGGCTTTGGATCCCAAAATGGGGGAGGGTTTTGCAATGATGGTTAACTCCGATGGTGTCGATGATTTGTTTAGAGAAGTGCTTCGTTCAATTTCAAACACTTTTAATTGGAATTTATGGAATCCCATATCAATCAACTCCATCGATGTTAACCTGGAAGAATACAAAAAGCATCTTGGAATGTACATTTGCTATGAAGAGGACGATGATTTTAAATTAGAAATTATCAAGAAAAATGACCAACTTTTTTATCTTGAGCTTGATGATAAGGAAGTTTATGAATTTCCATTGGTTCCAATTTCTAAAAATGTTTTCATGGATGGCATTGACGGAAACAAGTTGGAATTTATTGAAGAGCATGACAAAATAATTGGCCTGAAATACGACGATCAATACCTTTTCGAAAAAGAATAATGAAATTATTATTCTTGCCTGCTAATTATTCCTTAAACGAATCGAAAATGCACATGGCAAACAACTTCCGTATGGAGTGCAAATGTTTTCTGTAAAATTTCAAGAAAACAAGAAGCATAATTTGGCGGATGGTTGCCATTAGAATTTCTTTCCTAATATTAAGACGATACAGCACAAAGATTATAAGAAAAAAAGAGCCAATGACAAAAGGCCAAAGCTAAGGGCCTTCCATTAACCATTCAGTTAACCACACTTTTAATCACACGGTTAATCATTCAGTTAATTCTTACCTGCTTGGTGTGATATTGATCAATAAGTTCATGGTTTTTGTGAAAAAAGTCAGCAGTTTATAGTCAATTGTTCAAGCTTTGTTGATACTGTTGCTGCAGGGCAATAGCTTTTGATATCTCCGATAATCCAACACCTCACATAAGATTCAAAGACTTTTAGCGAAATATTTTCTGTCAATATGCTATATTTGGCTCCTTAAAAAAAATTTATCATTCACTTTGACCGATCTTTCGGTTCTTTAAATAATAAAATACATGTCTTCTAAGATTTTTTATACGCATACTGATGAAGCTCCTGCTTTGGCTACAAAATCTCTTTTGCCCATTGTTCAGGCCTTTGCAAAGCAATGCGGCGTCGAAATGGAAACAAAAGATATTTCCCTTGCTGGTAGAATCCTTGCAAACTTTCCTACTTACCTGAAGCCAGAACAACAAGTAACCGATGCATTGGCTGAATTGGGTATATTGGTTAAGAAGCCAGAGGCCAACATCATTAAATTACCCAATATTTCAGCTTCGATTCCTCAACTAAAAAAGACGATCGAAGAGTTACAAGGAGACGGATTTGCGATACCTGATTATCCGGATGAACCAAGTAATGAGGAAGAAAAAAGCATAAAAGCTACTTTTGATAAAATAAAAGGTAGTGCTGTAAATCCTGTTTTAAGAGAAGGCAACTCAGATAGAAGAGCTCCTAAGCCAGTTAAGGCATATGCAAGGCAAAATCCACATTCCATGGGGAAATGGTCTGCGGACTCTATCTCACACGTTTCTACAATGGGATCAGGAGATTTTGCTTCCAACGAAAAATCAGTTACAATTACTGAAAATGGAAGTGTAAAAATACAATTGGTAAATGCCAGTGGTACTACCGTTTTAAAAGAATCTGTTTCTGTTCTAGCGGGTGAAATCATCGATGGAACATTCATGAGTAAAAAAGCATTGCTTGCTTTCTTAGAAGCTCAAATGGCAGATGCAAAAGCCAAAGGAGTATTATTCTCTTTACATTTAAAAGCAACAATGATGAAGGTTTCTGACCCAATCATATTCGGCTACGGTGTAAAAGTGTTTTTCAAATCTGTATTTGAAAAATTTGGCAAAGAATTGGACGAAGTGGGCGTCAATGTAAACAATGGTTTTGGTAATTTATTAGGCAATTTAGACGAGCTTGCACCAGATGTAAAAACAGCCGTTGAAGCCGAAATACAAAAATGTTTTGCTGAAGGGCCAGATTTGGCCATGGTTGATTCTGACAAAGGGATTACGAATCTTCATGTACCAAGCGACGTGATTATTGATGCTTCAATGCCAGCAATGATCAGAACTTCTGGTCAAATGTGGAACAAAGACGGCAATTCTCAAGATACGAAAGCCGTTATTCCAGATAGCTCTTATGCGGGTATCTATCAAGCAACAATCGACTTCTGTAAAGAAAATGGCGCTTTTGATCCAACGACTATGGGTACAGTTCCGAATGTCGGTTTGATGGCTCAAAAGGCAGAAGAGTATGGTTCACATGATAAGACCTTCGAAATTTCAGCTGCTGGAAAAGTCCAGGTAGTAGATGATAAGGGTGCTGTTTTGATCGAGCATGAAGTAGAAGAGGGAGACATTTGGAGAATGTGTCAAGTAAAGGATCTTCCTATTCAGGATTGGGTTAAATTGGCCGTCAATAGAGCAAAAGCAACCAGTGTTCCTGCTATCTTTTGGTTAAATGAAAACAGGCCACATGATGCTCAATTAATCAAAAAAGTAAACACTTACCTTTCAAATCACGATACAACAGGATTGGACATCAGAATCCTTTCACCTGTAGAGGCCACCAAAGTTTCTATTAAAAGAATGAAAGATGGGCACGATACGATCTCGGTTACTGGTAATGTTTTGAGAGATTACAACACTGACCTTTTTCCGATTCTGGAGTTGGGTACTAGTGCAAAAATGTTGTCGATTGTTCCTTTAATGAATGGTGGTGGTTTATTTGAAACGGGTGCAGGTGGTTCTGCTCCTAAGCACGTTCAACAGTTCAACAAAGAAAATCACTTAAGGTGGGATTCTTTGGGAGAATTCTTGGCATTGGCAGTTTCTTTTGAGCACGAAGCCAATACGAACAACAACCCCAAGGCACAAATAATAGCAGATACTTTGGACAAGGCAACCATTTCTTTGCTTCAGAATGGTAAATCTCCTTCGAGGAAAGTGAATGAACTAGACAATAGAGGGAGCCACTTCTATTTGGCCTTGTATTGGGCACAAGAATTGGCAAAGCAAACTGCAGATGCAGAGTTACAATCAAAATTTGCTCCTATCGCAGAATCTTTGCTTAACAATGAAGCTAAGATTGTTGCGGAGTTGAATGGCGCACAAGGTGTTGCGATGGACATTGAAGGTTACTATTCTCCAAGCGCTGCAAAAGCCACAGATGCGATGAGACCAAGTGCTACTTTGAATGAAATTATAGATTCAATTTAAATATTAAATATTCAGAAGCGTCGGCCAGATTTATAGTTTAGACTATTGTTTAAAATCTGACCGACGCTTTTGTAATTTACAGATTATATGATGAAATTTGTTTACAGCTTAGTAAGCAATTAAACACTTGGGCTTTGTAACCGATTCCATAAACCTCAAAAGCTCCTCTTTGGTATCCTACTTTCCCGTGGTATACATTGCTGACAGATTAATTAAAAAAAATACCATCATGATTAGAATTTTATTCTTTCTCGTTGTTTTTGGAATTTTATTATCAGTAGTTAAAAGGATTCTCTCTACAAATAGATCAAATCTTTGTGAAAACTGTAATGGTGAGGGATACTGGAAAGAAACGAGAGGCGAAAGAAATTTTTGTAAAATCTGTAATGGAACAGGTCAAAAAACGGTGAAATAAATTATCTTGATGTTTGAATAGAATCAATCCCTAATTTAGACTTTCAAATTGTACAAAAACAAACAGAAGAAAGTACCCAATATTTGATTTCTAAAATCAATACCAGACATCAATGAACTCATCCAGAAGAAATTTCATCAAGAATACGACAGCGGCGTCTTGTTTGCTTCCTTTCTCAAAACTTTATCATCCTATTATTAACAAAGCAGATCTAGAGAAATTAAATGTCAGTATATTCTCTAAACACTTGCAATTTCTCGATTACAAACAGACTGGTCAAATAGCGGCCGAATTGGGCTTTGATGGCGTCGATCTTACAGTTAGACCAAAAGGCCATGTCCTTCCCGAGAATGTACAAACAGACCTCCCAAAAGCAGTTAATGAAATTAAAGAGTCAGGTTCAGTTTGCAATATGATTACCACCAGTATTGAATCAGTGGAAAATAAACACGATGTAGACATCATTCAAACAGCTGGACAATTGGGAATTTCATACTATCGAACACATTGGTATAAATATATAGATGACCTGTCTATGACCCAATCGATCGACCAATACCAGCAGCAAATATTTGAATTAGGAGAATTTAATAAGAAACACAAGATCATTGGTTGTTACCAAAATCATGCAGGAACAAAAGTCGGTGCATCTTTTTGGGAGGTTTATAAAATCTTAGAAAAAGTAAACCCGAAATATTTTGGAACACAATACGACATCAGACATGCAACTGTTGACAGCGGTTATTCTTGGCCCAATGGATTGAAACTACTAAAGGATCAAATCAAAGTGATCGTTCTTAAAGATTTCAAATGGGGGAAGGTAGGTGACAAATGGAAGGCCCTTAATGTCCCGATCGGAGAGGGAATGGTTGACTTTGATAAATATTTCAAACTGCTCAAGTCATACGGATTAAATCCACCTGTCTCCTTGCATTTGGAATATCCATTGGGTGGGGCAGAGAAAGGGAAATATGAAATAACTGTAGATCGTAAAGTCGTCTATGATGCAATGATTAAAGACTTAAAGGCCATTCGCAAATTGTGGAAAGATGCTTAGAATCAGACAAACAGAAAATGAGATTCATATTTTGCTTCTAACTTTCCTCTTACTTTGTTATATTTACCTATAAAAAGAATTCCGTCACAGCCGATCATAGGCTTGCCCCTGATTTGATCAAGGGTAGGGCACATGCGCTTGAAAAATTGGTTGTTTTTTGACCAATTTATAGCTAGTAAAAAAACAAGTTTTAATATGAAATACTCTGTATTATCTGTACTTATTTTAATTTTTTGTTTCAGCTGCAAGAACTTAGATGTTCCATCATCGTCAACAGCAGCCGGTGATAAAATTACCGTTCAATCGACATTGCTTGTCAAGGATAACAATGAGCTCAAAAAAGCCATCGAAGATGCTGAACCAGGCGATAAAATTGTCATGGCGAACGGGATTTGGAAGGATGTTGAAATAAAGATTACCAATAGTGGTACAAAAGACAATCCCATTATTCTAAGTGCAGAGACTGCAGGCGAAGTACTCATTCAAGGTCAGTCCAATTTAAAGTTAGGAGGAGATTATATTACTGTGAAAGGATTGCATTTTGTCAATGGATTTTCTCCAAGTAAATCAGTCATTACTTTTGGTGTAAAAGAAACAGTTGCGAATCATTGTACAGTTTCCAATTGTGTGATCAAAGATTACAACCAGCAGCAGCGAAACAATCAGGATCTTTGGGTACTAATAATGGGAAGACACAACCAGTTGGATCATTGCTACCTTACTGGTAAATCTAATAAAGGGCCTACCGTCCGAGTGGATCTTAAAGGGAATCAAAGTATCAATAATTACCATAAAATTATTAACAATCATTTTGGACCTCGACCACCGAAAGGAGGCCCGAGTGCTGAGACCATCCAAATAGGTGATAGCTATACCTCAATGTGTCCAAGCTATACTTTGGTTGCCAATAACTTATTCGATGAGTGCAATGGAGAGGTGGAAGTTATTTCAAGCAAAACCAATTTCAATGTTTTTAAAAACAACGTGTTTTATAAAAGTGAAGGTTCTTTAGTAACACGCCATGGCAATTACGTGACTGTTGATGGGAATTATTTTATTGGTGATGGCGTTAACGAAAACTATGGAGGAATTAGAATCATTAACACAGGGCATTGGGTAGTCAATAACTATTTTTATGGACTAAAAGGGCAGCGTTTTAGAAGTCCGTTGGCCGTTATGAATGGCATTCCTAAGTCACCCTTAAACCGATACAATCAAGTAACAGATGTTGTTGTTGCCTATAACACCTATGTGAATTGTAGTTCGCCATGGCAATTTGGAGTAGGAACAAACATTGCACAGGCCGATGTATTACCTAAATCTGAAATTCGTTCGGCAAGAGCCATCAGAACTACAGTTGCTAATAATATTATTTACAATGAAAAAGGTATAGAACGAATTGTTGTAGAAAACGATAAGGCCGATGGTGTTACGTTTAAGAACAATATCATTAATAATCAAGGGGTACCTTTTAATAATTTTGAAGAAGGAATTGTTGAAGCGTCATTAGAACTGAGACCATTATCCGATAATATATTTATTCCTGTTGGAATACCTGATGATTTTGAAGCTTTTGAGGGTTTTGATTTTGATACTATTGAAACAGATTTATTAGGTATTTCTAGAAAAGATGACAAGAGTATTGGTGCCGTAACAGGTAAAAACGTTTCCAACCCAAATATTTTGGACAAATCGAAATATGGCGCAAGTTGGTATTCAAACATAGTCGAAGCTAAAGACCCAACTACCCATTCGGTAACGAAAGCTGAAGAATTACAAAATAAAATAAATGAAGCAAATACAGGTGATATCATTGCTTTGTCTGAAGGTACTTTTACTTTAAATGAATCTATCGTAATCAATAAAACACTAACGATTCAATCTGAAGGAAAAGCACAGCTCGTTTATGCTGGAGCTGCTAACACGCCTTTGTTTTCATTACAACCATATGGAAAATTAACCGTAAATAATATCATCTTAAAAGGAAATACTTCAAACTATGCCTTCGCAAGTTTAAAAGAGAATATGTCTAACCATTTCGGATTAACAGTTTCAAATTCTGAAATAAGCGATTTTAATTATGTGTTAAAAGCTTACAAAGAATCATTCGCTGAGCGTGTTACGTTTGAAAATACATCAATTTCTAATTGTGAAAACGGCATAGAATTATCCGAAGAAACCAATGATAAAGGCGATTATAACACGGAATATTTAACCATTAGCAACTGTAATTTCGACAACGTAAAAAAGAACGTTGTCGATTATTACAGAGGTGGGTATGACGAGTCTACCATTGGTGGAAACCTTTTAGTAACCAACAGCACATTTACGAATTGTGGTGCCAAAGAAAAAAACAAAAGACTCCTAAACCATAATGGTATTGTGAATGTAACTATTACTAAAAACACATTCAAAAACAATGCAGTACAATTTGTATCTATTTTATGGGGAGCAAAAAATAATATAGAATCTGAAAATGTACTAAGCAATTCAGGACAACTAAAAACGGAAGAAAATTTAGTTATGAAATTGATGTATTAAGCCCCTTTTAATTCCCCGAAGGGGAAATTTAGCAAGTTTGTAGAAAATAACAACTTATAAAGACTTTGTATATGCGTTTTTAGTTGTGAAAATCCGTGAAATTCGTGTCTAAACTAAGCAAACAAAAAAAATGAAAAAATTAGTATTTACTATAGTAATACTTTTAGCCATAGTTGCTTGTAAAAACAATACGAAAGCTACTTCAGAAGCAATTGTTCAAAGTAAAACTAAAACAAAATACCCGAGCGATGTGATTCCGTTTATGGATGAATTCAAAATTCTTTTAGGGGATGGTACACATTCAGAAGATTTAATAAAGTATAAAAAGGAAGATTTCTTTTATGTTGAAAATGATGGTACTACCGATTGGGTCGTTTATAAGACTCCTAATTCTGGTGTTACCTCAAGAACATCAAGCAACACAAGAACAGAACTAGGGCAAAAAGCACATTGGATTCCTGAAGTCGGTGGCAAATTAACAGGCACCTTAAAAGTAATGCATGTATCAACTACAGGCGATGCAACTCGATCGTCTTCCTTCTCAACAGTTATTGGTCAGATTCATAGCGATGAGGGACATGAAAATGAGCCTTTAAAAATTTATTACAAGAAATTTCCAGGTCATACAAAAGGGTCTGTTTTTTGGAATTATGAAATCAATACCAAAGGCGATAACTCCGGTAGGTTTGATTTCTCAACCGCTGTTTGGGGTTATGATTTTTCAGTCGTGGGAACAAGTCCAAACACTTATCCAAAAGAACCCGAAAATGGAATCGCTTTAGGCGAAGAATTCAGTTATGAAGTAAACGTTTATAAAGGAATTATGTACCTCACTTTTACAAGTGAAGGTCATGAGACGATAAAATTCACGAAGAGCTTAGTAAAATCTG
>CALBCY010000236.1 GCA_937927195.1 uncultured Chitinophagales bacterium | reverse complement strand
TAAACTCGCTAATCAAACATTTATTCGATTCAATTGGCCATTCGAAAGTTGGAAAGATTAACTTAAGTGAGGCTCAAACAGGATTTTTTTCTTAACGGATTTAAGAAAATTCTTACGCTAAAATGACAAATGTCCAATTTTCGCTAAATTTAAAATTTTAATTGCTTTATCAATTGAATATCAATAAGTTAAAAGTCGAACTCAGGCTACTAGATTTTAGATTGTTTTCTTTAGATCCTTCCATGTGATAAATTTAATGTGTTTTCCCCTAAGCAACAATTTGCTTTCTTCATTTCCAAAAAAGTCTGTGTCTATTTGTCTCCATTCAGAACCAAAATTTGGATGATTGACAGTAATGCCTTTCATTTCATGGTCATCAAATGCAGGATGAATGAATATGACATTGAGTCCAATTTCTAAATTATCAAAAACATCTTGATAATAATTATTTAATTTTTTTGCTTCGAAAATGTCATAGGTTCCAAAATATGCTTTATCAATCAATAAGTCTCCTTGATCAATGTTTTCGTCAGGATTTAATCCAACCATTTCCATTAATTGTTTACTTATCAAAACTGGCAAATCGTATTTCTTTCCTAAATTTTTGTATATTTTGAAAAAATCTGCTTTGGCACCAAGGCTATACATATGAGAATCTAAGTGACTTGGTTTTAGACCAAAATGATAGGCTTTTTCAATTTGAGCTTCACATTCTTTTATGACATCTTCATTCTTAGCTCTTAAGGCCAATTCTTCTCTTTTTTTATAAAAGAATCCGTCTTTGTCTACCAAACTAGAGACTTCAGAAATTGGTAGGACTGGACCAAATCTATAGTTTTCCCATTCACAGGTAAGTGTCAAGTGAATTCCATTGTCATATTGAGGATTATTTTTAGCAAACTTGGCCATTTCAAAAAACCAAGGACAAGGAACCATTATACTGTATGAATTTACTATTCCATTCTCAAGACATTGTTTGGTGGCTCTGTTTTGGGAATGGGATAACCCAGCATCATCCGCGTGTATTATTAATAATTTGGTGTTTTCTGGGTAGCCTAGAATTCGTTGTAAACTCATCTTTAATTATTTGTATAATAATCTAACGGAATAAATGTGCAGAATTGTGCCGCATCGTGAGAATTACTTATCCTATCTAGAACTAGGCATTATATGATTTGTAAGAGCTTTTTATTGGATTGTAGGTCTCATTTTGTCTATGAAAAATGTTTAATAATGGGCTACACAAAGGTATAAGCAAGATTAAAGAGAACTGATTAAGGGATTGATAGAATAAAACAAATAAGTCTTTAGAAGGTACTATATTGCATTTGACAAAATTTTTTAAGGATTAACTTTGTTCTGATAAAATTGCCATTCAGGATCTAAACATACCAACCTTATTTCATGTAAAATACACCAATGAAGATTCAAAATGTACCAGAAATATTTACAGAAAACAATAGCAATGAATCAGACTTGTTTATTCATGATTTTAAAATGACTGATGATGTTTTTAAAAGCAAAGTTAATTTGAGTCAACATATGTTTAGTTTTTTACAAAAAGGGAAAAAACAAGTACACTTCTCAGATTCCTCAGTTGCAGTAGACGCACAGCAATCCTTGCTAATAAAGAGAGGTAATTGTTTGTGGTCAGAGTTATTGGACAATGATGATATTTATTATTGCAAGCTCTTATTTTTTTCAGGGAATAAACTCAGAGATTTCTTGACGAAACACAATCTTATCAAACCCAATGAGGAAGAAGCACCATCCTATTTTATCATAGAAAATGATGACTATATTTTATCTTACTTAAATTCTCTTTCGACGGTTGTGAGTGCGCCGGCTGTTTTTCGACCGAATTTACTTTCAGTAAAGTTTGAAGAATTAATGCTTTACTTAATTAATAAATATGGGAAAGCCTTTGAAAAATATTTACAATCCTTAACCTCTAAAGAGATTTCTTTATTTGATAAAATTATAGAAAAGAATGTTTATTCAAATTTGAGAATAGAGGAAATAGCTTTTCTTTGCCATATGAGTCTCTCTACTTTTAAGCGCAAGTTTGTAAAAGAGTACAAATCATCTCCCGGGAAATGGTTTCAAGACAAACGATTGCAAAAGGCAAAAGAAATATTGGAAGAAGGACAACTTAAATCCTCAGATATCTACATGGACATCGGCTATAACAATCTATCAAATTTCAGTGCCGCATTTAAAAATAAATTTGGGAAAAGCCCCAATTCCCTGGATTCTTGATTTTGACCTTTTTTCATAAGTAACTGACCTTTATTCGTAAGTTTTATTGATTCTTGTTGTTTACATTTGCCCCATAATTGTGTAAACATTAAAAACTTTAAAATTATGAGTATTACTTTAGAACAAGCGGAGAAAATGATTCATGCAGCAAAAGAAAAGGCTGCAGCGATTGATACAAAAATGAATATTGCTATTGTTGATGCTGGTGCAAACCTAGTCGCATTTGCAAGAATGGACGGTGCATGGTTGGGTTCATTGGATATTTCTATTAAGAAAGCAAAAACTTCTCGCTTTTTTGATATGAACACTGGAGTTATAGGTGAGTTGTCTCAGCCTGGAGGACCATTGTTTAATATTGAACATTCAAATAGTGGATTGATTACTTTCCCAGGAGGAATACCGGTTAAAAATGCTGCTGGCGAAATTATTGGAGCCATTGGAGTAAGTGGAAGTTCTGTAGAAAACGACCATACTGTGGCTGAGGCAGGTGTTGCTGCTGCAAAATAATACTTAATCAAAAAAGTATAAAAAGGGCAAGTATCTTAGGATGCTTGCCCTTTTTTTTGTGGAATAAAGTAAACTCTGTTATTTGCAAATTATCTGCAATGAATAAAATTTTATCATTGGCAACATTACATTTAAGGAATTGCTTGTCAAATTGGGATTGATTGGCCAGTTCTATTATACCAATTCTATTATAATTAAACAGTTATGAAGTAGAAGAAAAAAATATGGAAATCAATGGGGAAAATAATTCGCAATGTTCGTATCATTGATGTATAAAAAAGGAAATAAAGTTCCTTGAATAGTTTGCCAAGCATATGCTCTTTAACTCAATAGATTTTGCGATATTTCTGCCTATAGTATTTATACTATATTGGTTTGTTACCAACAAAAATTTGAAGCTCCAAAACTTTTTAATTGTTGGCGCAAGCTATTTTTTTTATGCATGGTGGGACTGGCGGTTCTTATCGTTGATACTTTTTAGCACCATCGTGGATTATTCTGTTGGAATCGCTTTGTCAAATACAGAAAATAAGACCAAAAGGAAACTATTGCTGTTTACAAGTGTCTTTGTTAATCTAGGGTTTCTAGGGTTTTTCAAATACTTTAACTTTTTCTTAGAAAATTTCACCGCTGCCTTTTCACTATTAGGTACAGAAATTGAAGCCAATTCATTGAGTATTATTTTGCCAGTGGGAATCAGTTTCTACACTTTTCAAACCTTAAGTTATTCCATTGACGTTTATAAGAAAAAATTAGTTCCGACACGTGATTTTATTGCCTTTTCGGCCTTCGTCAGTTTCTTTCCTCAATTAGTGGCTGGACCAATTGAAAGAGCGACAAATTTGCTTCCGCAATTTTACAAAAAGCGTGAGTTTGATTACGATAGAGCTGTTGAGGGGATGCGGCAAATCTTGTGGGGCCTGTTTAAAAAAGTTGTGATAGCTGACAATTGTGCGAGGTATGCCAATTCTATTTTTAATCATTCTACTGAACATTCAGGAAGCACTTTGGCACTCGGAGCGGTCTTTTTCGCCTTCCAAATTTATGGAGACTTTTCAGGATATTCCGACATTGCGATTGGGACTTCACGGCTGTTTGGATTTGATCTTAAACGTAATTTTGCATTCCCTTATTTCTCACGAGATATTGCTGAGTTTTGGAGGCGTTGGCACATTTCACTTTCTACTTGGTTTAGAGATTATCTTTATATCCCATTGGGTGGTAGCCGTGGTGGAACTTGGATGAAAGTAAGAAATACCTTCATTATTTTTATTGTCAGTGGTTTTTGGCATGGCGCCAATTGGACCTTTATTGTTTGGGGGGCTTTGAATGCAATTTATTTTCTGCCATTGTTGCTTGCAAAAAAGAATCGAAATCATATTGAAATTGTAGCCAAGGGAAAATGGTTTCCTCGTCCTAAAGAGCTTATATTGATGCTTTTTACATTTGGACTTACAATTTTTGCATGGATATTCTTTAGGGCTGAAAACATGACACATGCATTGCAATATATTTTTGATATTTTTAAAAATCCAAATTCCTACCTGTCCATTGATGTTTATTGGAAATACAGGACAATATTGATCTTGATTGCCTTCTTAAATTTGATTGAATGGTTAGGCAGAGAAAATAAGTTTGCCTTAGAATTGAATCATACACCAAAATTATTTAGATGGTCTTTGTACCTAATTGTTGGCATTTTGATTTTCACCAATGGCAGATTTAATAAAACAGAATTCATTTATTTCGCATTTTGACCATGACAAGATTTATTAAACATACAATTTTGTACCTGCTCCTTTTACTCTTATCAATGACTTTGATACTACTATTGGTGTCATTTCATATTGAGAACAAAGGTTTTAAAAACCATGAAACAGAAGGCAACTTGCTTATTATGAATGAACAGGAGAACTATGACCTCCTTTTCATGGGCATTTCACATGCAAGAAATTTTTCCAGGCATAAAAATCATTTAAAAATTGAAGAAATTTTACAGAAAAAAATCATTAACATTGGTCAAGGTTATGCAAAGTGTGGAGTCAACGAACAACTGTTTTATTTGGATTATTTTTATCACAAGAAAAATGCTGCAACAAAACTAGTTTACGTGATCTCACCTCCATTGTTTTATTCTAAATCATTGCCTAGAGCTTCGGATACATTTGAGCGAGAACCTTTCGAAATTGACTTTTTTTTAAGGTATTTGTTTTTTGAAACGGATAATAAAAAAGAAAGAATTTCTACTTATTTACAATCGAAGTTTAGCAGAGATTGGCTTTATTGTAAACCTAAGTCTCAGAATGGAAAAATGAACAAACTAGATAGCTTGGATACTTCTGCTGTGAATGAGGGCCAAAAAGCCGCATATGAAGATGTTAAATCATTAGAAAGATTTGACCAAAGTGTTGAAAGGCTTACGGAATCGATACAACTAGCTTTGGAAAATCACTCAAATGTAGTTTTGATAATTCCGCCTGCTTTGTTTGGGAAATGGAAAGGGCATGATAAAGTTGCAAATTTTGCATTGGAAATGAGTCAAATGGACAATGTAAGCTACTATGATTTTTCTGAGTCTATTTTGACTCCAGAACTATATTATGATCATCATCATTTGAATACAAAGGGCATCATTTATTTTACCGAAAAATATCTGAAACCTATATTTGATTAGCGATTAGTAATTGATCAATTATTATGATAAGTTACGACTGTCAAAAAGTTAAAGAAATGATTATTGAAGCACTTGACTTTTATTGCTACTAGAGCCGCTTAATTATCTAAAGTCGAGCTTAATTCCGATTTTGAAAAACGTAAGTTTGATCTGTTAATGAATGAAGAAAATTCAGCAGATCAGTTTTTTCTTCCTTTGTGAAATTCATAGGATTGATCATTAGGGGATCAATGTTGATAGGATTAGCTACAAAGTCATATGGATTGCTGTAAAAGTCAATGACCTCTTCCAAGGTTTCAAATCGACCATCATGCATGTAGGGAGCGGTAAGGGCAACATTTCGCAGCCCAGGTGTTTTAAATTTTCCAAGATCTGAAGAATCTTTGCTTATAGAAAAACGGCCTTCATCTTTCCATTCAAGTCCATCATACAATCCGATATTGCGAAATTCATCTCCTGTAAAGAATGGACCAAAATGGCAATCAAAACATTTGCCGTCTTCGATAAAAATATCTCTGCCTCTCAATTGAGATTCCGTTAAAGCATTGGGATCGGTATCTGTTACCCACAAGTCGTGAGGAGCGGAACCATCACTTTCCAATGTTTTCTGAAAGACGGCCAAGGCATCCAAAATATTGGAGGAGTCAGGTTTTGAGTCATAAATTTCCTTGAAATATTTTTGATAATCGGGACTAGCCTGAACTCTTGCGACTGCTGTCGCAAAATCTAAATGCATTTCAATTGGGTTTTCAATTGGAACGAGGGCTTGTTCTTCGAGGCTTGCCACTCTGCCATCGTAGAAGAAGTAATCTCCAAAAGCCAGATTCATCAAGGATGGAGTGTTTCTTATTCCAATACTATCTCCAACTCCTTTGGAAAAAGCAACAGTGTCTGCGAAGGCAAATTCTGGTTTATGACAACTGGCACAAGCGATGGAATGGTCCAATGAAAGAATCTTGTCAAAAAACAACTCTTCTCCTAAGTCAGCTTTTGATTGTACAGGCTTATTCGATTTTTCTTGTCTGGTAAAAGAACTCAGAAAAATACCTAAGATGAAAATAATAATTACAAATTGTTTTCTCAAAAGAATCGAATTTCGAAATTAATGAATGCGATAACTTGGGTCTCAATGCTTTATAAATCAGTGTGCAAGGGAATCATTGGCCTTGAAAACCAAGCGGTGACATTAAGCTATTGTCAATAAAGTTCGAATTTACAAAACTTGGATAATGAAAAAGGGAATTTAAATATTTTTATCCTTTTTTAGTTATTATTTTTTTAGTCTATTTTAAATACAGAAATGAATTTGAATCTTTTGTTGGGGTTCTTGGCTAATAGTCGTTTGAAAACTGCTTTGACAATTTATTCTAAATTTTGGAAATACAATGTTGCTGTGGTCGAGTCATTAACTTCAAAGACTTTAATCCTTTCGTAAAATGCAGTAGAACCATAAGGCAATGATTATTACCTGTTTGAAATTTTGGCCCTTAAATTTATTGTTACCAAAAAATTAGAATATCTTTAGTTTCACTGCTGTACTCTTACCATCTTTTAAGTCCTCCCTTGATTCATTCATCTTGCTAAGAGCTTTAAAGAATTTTATGATAAAGTTGATTATTAAACTAGGCATATTCCTCCTTTTCAATGTGTCAGTAATATTTGCATCCAATACTATTATTGATACTGATACTTCCAACTCAACAATTGATGTGATTATAATTGCTGGCCAATCCAATGCTGTTGGACAGGCATTGGTCTCCTCTGCCAGCATGGAATATTTAGCTTACTTGGAGGAATTTGAAGAGGTGCTTTTCACTTACCGTCATGTCCGCAGAACCACACAGGAAATCCTGGCAGATGGTGATTGGGGCCCTTTAAGGCCATATGAGGTAAATGAAAGTATGAAATTTGGTTTTGAGCTGAGTGCAATTAGAGAAATCAAACAAAGTTGTTCAATTAAGAATCTTGCTGTAATAAAATTTGCCAGTGGCGGATCGGAGTTGGCTACGGAATGGGATCCCAATGCAGATGTTTTATACGATGATTTTATTGATTACCTTAGTATAAGAATAGATGAATTACAAGAATCATACTCTAAAGTCAATATACTTGGAATGCTTTGGTTTCAAGGTGAAAAAGATCGTCAATCTGACGAGAATACCATTAATTATGGAAACAATTTTGTGAATTTTGTTACGGCAATTAGAACTGATTTAACCGCTCCAAATATGAGCACTGTCGCTGGACAGATTCATAGTGCCGATAGTACCAATAACACAGAAAACACCCTGATCCTTAATGATCAATTAAGCAATCTTGCCAATACCAATCCTTTATTTGCAACGACCATAAGTAATGACGATTTACCTTTGGAAGACAATGTTCATTACACTGGAGATGGATACATGCTTTTGGGGATTCGTATGGCCAATGCTTTTATAGAAAGTGGATTTTGCAATAATGCTATAGGTATAAATGCGAAAGTGTTTTTACAAGGGCCTTACAATATAGACTCCAATATTATGATGGATGATCTGAGAAGAAATTTACTCATTCCAATTGATGAGCCCTATAGTAATATGGCTGTTTTTGAAAGGAATGGTGATGAGGCAACAAGTATGGAGGTCTTAGCGGAGGATGGATTCAAGGCCATCGTTGATTGGGTGTTGATTGAACTAAGATCCAAAGAAGATCCCACAATCATTGTCAGCTCCCATGCTGCTTTATTACAAAAAGATGGGCAGGTTGTGGACGTAGATGGGGAAAGTAATTTGTGCTTTGATCTTGCCTTTGACGAATACTACCTAGCCATTCGGCATAGAAATCATTTGGCTGTTATGAGTGCATCACCAATTTTATTTACTTTCGAAAATATTATTGATTTCACAAATCCTCAAACGGCCACTTTTGGACTAAATGCACAAGTAAATATGGGGAATGCAATGGCATTATGGGCAGGCAACGCTATTCAAGATAATCAGCTCATTTTTCAAGGAAACAATAATGATTCAAATGGTGTTTTCTTTCAAATACAAGAGGATTTGAGTAATGGCACCAACTCTACAAGTTTTATTTCCAATGGGTATTTTCTGTCTGATACAAACATGGATGGAAAAACAATTTATCAAGGAAGCCAAAATGATCCCAACAGTATCTTTTTTAATGTTCTCAGCCATCCTCAAAACAATAATTTCACTACCAATTTTACAATTTTTGAGCAATTGCCCTAGTTGGTTTTAATATAAAATTGATTTACTGCTAAGGCAATATTTTTGAGGGTTTAGATGTCGCTCTTTTGATAGATTTTCAATTAGTCAATGTTTTGGTAAAATGATTTCATCTCTAAGTTATCGACTGAAATTATGATAAAATATTTTTCTCTCTTAACGCAATCAAGCCAATAATTGGACCGAATGCCAAAATAGTATAAACGCTATTCGAATCGGTTAATGCGCTCAATAGGTTGATCAATTGAATGCTGATTATTGTTATTGAAAAGCCAATACAATTGACAATGGTAAGAGCAGTCCCTTTTATTTTAGGAGAAGCATTTTGAGCAACGAGCGTCGATAGCAGCGGCGAATCTGCAACGACAACCATGCCCCAAAAAAGAAGAAAAGCAATAAACAATATTTCAGATTCAACCGCAAAAACCAATGGAGAAATCAGGCAACATCCACACGATAATAGCAGGGCTAAAAATGCTGTTTGCCTGGTTCCTAATTTTTGTCCAATAAATCCACTCAACAGACAGGCTAATCCGCCCATTCCAATAATCAGGAATGACAATAGAGGAACATTCGTTATTGCTTCAGAATGTTCATTGCTGTAGGTCAAGAGCATGATGGGGACAAAAGTCCAAAATGCATACAGTTCCCACATATGACCAAAATAACCGAAAGCTGCTGAACGAAATTTGCGATTTTTAAATACACTAAAAAAAGCTGAAATGTCCAACTTTTGACCTGGTTTGCGGTAGGGCCCATCAGGAACTAAAATTAACATAAATAGTCCTCCAAGGACGGCAAGAGTTGAAGTTGTGATGAGTACAAATTTCCATGGGAATGAATTTGTAATTTCTTTCAAAAGATGTGGGAATGCGGTTCCTAGAACTAAGGCCCCCACTAAAAAGCCTAGCGATTTACCAAGTCCTTTTTCATAATAATCGGCAGTAATTTTCATCCCAACTGGATAGATTCCCGCAAGAAAAAATCCTGTGAAAAAACGAAACAAAAGTATGTTTTTCAGATTGTTTCCTTCCCACATTATACCTGCATTGAATAGTGATCCAAGTAGGGCGCATATAAAGAAAACCTTTGAAGGCGAATAGCGGTCGGCAATGGTGAAAATTGCAAAGATCAAGGTCCCGAGAATAAAACCAAATTGAACTGAAGAAGTTAAATGTCCTAAGGCGGTTCCTTCAAGATGAAAGTTAATCATTAGGTCATTCATCACTCCATTTCCGGCAAACCAAAGTGATGTACAGCAAAATTGAGAAATGACAATAATTGGAAGTATTAATTTGGATTTGCTCATTTATGGTTCGTTCAACGAAAATATCTGTTGGGCAAATATAAGTAAATAGAATTGAGAATTATTGATCGAAAAAATGACAGGAATTTCAGCAAATGCTTGGGCCCGAAACGCGATGCCAGTTTCTTTTGTCCGAACTTAAGTCATTTTGAAACTTCTGATTTTATGAAATTGGGTCCAAGTGAAAAATTCGATTCTTTTGAGTAAGAAAAATCAGGCAACATAATTTTCTGAAACAATGGTTTTTACATCCCTTGGAAAAATGAAATTCAGTTATTTTAGGAGGATTGAAGAATTTTCCAATATGTTTAAATCGAATAAACAACTCATTAAGGAGGAAGACAAGGAAAGCCTGCTAAAGCTTGAAAAATTGTTGGTAAACCTGAATCCTTTGAAGCAACAAACTCATTGTCAAGTACCGATTGTTTTGATGTGCTTGTCAGCGCTTTTCGTCCATCTTTGGTCTTTGAGTTTAAATCTTCTCCCAACTGCCTACCATCTTGGTAAAAGTGCAATCAATTTATAACAAATGATTCATCTTTTTGTGTTAAATTAGCAGTCGCGTTCTCAAGCATAAGCAATTGAGTATTTGAAAGTTTTTTTCAGGATATTGTAATAAATCAATACTTACATAGCCGTTTTTGTTAAGTTTTGTTGATTTTTTATTAAGAAAACTTGGAAAAAAATGATTTTTTTGACCAGATTGCTTTGTTTGATCGCCAAAACTAATTCAAACTAACCGGAACAATAGATTGTTAGCAGATTTATTAAATCTATAAACGATCTATTTTACAAAATTTTATATCTGACTACAGATTAAAATAGACTAATTATGAACAAACATCAAAAGGCTGTAATAGTAAGTACTTTCAATAATGAATTTGAGGAAGTGCCTTTAGGGATAGAATTAAGCTTAGAAGAATTTGAAGCATTTGAAGAAGGGATTTTTGCTAAACACAGAGATCAAAAGTGGAATGCCTTCGTTTATTCTGATACTCTTTGGCTTTCAAGAAGTTGGTCAGGTTATGCCATTTACAAAGTCATCTACGTAAAACGTCACGATGGAGTAATCTTGGACAATGTGAAAGTCAACAGAAACCCAAGGCGATATAAAGGCACGGATTTGGGATTTGATGTGAAAGTTTTCAAAAATCTTCTTGAAGGTTACATCGGAAGGGGTGGATTGTTGATAGATGAAAGACTAAAGCTCGGTCTTATAAAAAAGACGCTTCAAGAGTTCGATGCCAACAAATCTCATAAGATTGCATTAGGCTCGCAAAGTGTTGGTTTGAATTTGGCGCTTTATGACAGTTTGGTTTTTAGGAAACCAAATTCAAATACAGTAGATGGCTTAGAGGAGTTTAAATCCAAAGTTTCTCATTTGAATCCGGCTACAAAATTACTCAGCTTAAATTTAAGCAAGGATTCCGTCCCTGATGAATCGGTTACTTTTTTCTATGACCAAGAGGCTACTCAATTACTGGGGAAAGTGTCGGTGCTCAAAAAGTAAACATTGAGTAAAATGGTGAGTAGAATGGTGAGTAGTCAATAGAATGAAATCAATATGCTGACAATAAAATACCATTCAAAAACGTAACTACTAGACATAAAATCTTTTGTCTAAAGCAAATTTCTAAAGCAAATTAAAAAGACGCAACATTTATAATTCAATAGGCCCAATATGAGTATTCTTGAATGGTTATTAGGTGACTCAGTTAAAGCCCCTGAACCCAAAGATAAAAAGGAGATTTACGAACTGTTTTTTGAAATGGAAAGCAAAGGAGTCTTTATTCACCAAGAGTTTCTCTGGTCTTTTTATTTTGAATCCGGTTCTCAACACAAATTGGAATGCCTGATGAATGATCTATATCAGTTGGGTTTTACCGATTTTAACGTTAGAGGTAAGGATGAATCGCTTTACATGAAAGCTGATGTAATCCATGAGTTTGATGAGGAGAGTTTTTATGATTTTTACATGAAAACTTTCGAATTAGGCACCAAGAATGGAATGTTTGCACACGGCACTTTCGATCTAGAATCCAAAGATCCGAAGAAAGTAATAGAAACGGATCCTCTTTTCCCCGGTATAAAATATGTTGTCCAAAAGCCAATTGTTGATGGATTTCAAAAAATTGAAATCATTAACAAAGCATTCTTGAAATTTAAGAAGAAAAAAAATGTCCCCAATAGAATAGCAATTAAAATGCACTTCGAAGCTGACCAGGAAGATGGCTTGGCGAACGAGGATCAAGAACTGGCTTTGGCTGTTTTTGAAATAAAATTGAAAAAGACATTACACAATTATTGTAAAGTTTATTGGTATTATAAAAGCACCCATAATTCGACAAGAACTTTGGGTTTGTATACTGCAGAAAAGGTTGTGGCTCAAAATGTTATCGCCAGTTTCGCGCGTGAGTATCCTTCTGTTTCAATTAGCCATGAAAGCTACACCGATCCTGATTGGACGCATTTGAAGGAGGTGCTGGAATGAAGATTGAAGAAGGTGTCATGGAGATTGAAAAACAAGATTTAAAATATTTCATTAAGTATTTTAAAATTTTTGTTCTCAGATTTCAATTTCCAATGCTGATCGTATTGCTAATCAATTATGCTGCTTTGTTGTTTAAGTTGTATCATTGGTATCAAAACAGTTTCCATTTTCTAGATCACAAAGTCTTAACTTTTACGGGAGGATTACTTTTCCTCATTCCCGTATTGTATGCCATTTGGTTCTCTTACAGAGCTTATGAATCAGTTTTATATCAAATACACCAAGACTTTTTATTGGGCCCTATAAAGGAAGGGAGCCTCCTTTTTGCCACCAAAATGTTAGATAAAACAGACTTGGAAAGTGTTGAATCCCAGATAAGCTTTTGGCTTACCTGGTTGAATAAGAAAACAGAATGGCTTCCAAGTATCCTTAAATGGTTCTTTAATAAATTAATGAATAGAATACCTGTGGCAAATGTTTTGGCTTCAATTGAATATGTTGATGTAAAAGATGGAAATACAGAAAATCTAGCTTTGACCATTGAGGAAAAATTCAATGAGACGGTTATTGAAATAATCAGTACGATAGTGCCTGATCAATTCAAGTATCTCATCCCTTTCAATTTGCTGTTGCTCTTGTATTTTCTTTGTAACTGATTATTTCAAAGCTGGATGAGGAGTTGGAGCTAAAGCATTTTAAGACGAAGTCAATTTTTTGACATTTGAGATTCTTTTAGCCATGGATGATCATTTTGATGTTGTGTTTTAAAGGCTTGTAAAGCTTGATGGGAGCTACATCGAAGCCATCATTTATTGGAAAAACAATTGATGGCTTCGATATAATAGAGAATAGAAAATAGAGTAGGGTTTTCCTCATTTACCTTTCAGCAAATGCCTTATATACTATTGCCGCAAGCTTCCTTTTTTAGTTTCTGGTTCCTAAACCGACTCTTCAGGTAAGAAGCGATCCATGCACATCCAATATTTATCTTTGTAAATCTGATAATCAAACTCAAATTGGTCAGCATACTTGTTTATGAATTGAAAGACAATTTTTGACGCCTTGGAATATTCTTTACAAGTGAAATAGATTTCACGTGTGCCTTCACAAGTTTGCCTTCCGATATTCAAATAACCGTCAGCACTTTTTAGTAGACCAACCAATTCTATTTCTAGGTCATTCAACAAAACAAAGTCCGTCTTATTGGGCATTCCATTGGTCAAGCTTCCATCAAATTTCACTTCAATAATTAAAATCCATGGATGAGAAGCTTTGCAATCCCAAGACAATGTTTCAGTGTTAATCAAGGCCATTAATGGGGATCCATTTTCAAGTTGAGCTTGCATAAGGCTGAAATGTTCATTTTCAGTATTGTGCCTTATCCCCTCGTATTTTTCAATAAATTCTTTTTCCCTCCATGCTATAAAGTCATTCAATTTTTCAACTGGAATTAATGCTTTTTTAGCTTTTGATTTAGGAATGATTTCCATTTCATCAATTACATCTGCAAACTTCTCTTCACCCAGGCAATGGTCTAAAAAAATAAAGATGCCTCTAGTAACTAAGTCTAGTTCCTCTTCATGAAATTCATCAAAAACGATGCTTAAATCAATCAGATCAGGATATTGTTCATTGTCATTTGCATAAAAGAAAATGCTGTCTTTGTTGAACTCAAAGTCCTCTAGTTTAAGGCTAATATCAGCAACTCCATTGGCGGGCTTTAGTGCGGTAATTCTCCATTTATCCATTTTCGGAGCCGCCGCAACCAATTCTTTTATAAAACCAATGTTTTTGACATCGCCATCCGCAGAAAATATGATTTCTGCAACTGTCTCATCAAACATGCCAGTCAACATGAAAATTCCGTCTTTATATTCATTTAGTTTGTCAATGACTGGATCAATGAATCCATATTCGACTACTTCTAAATCGAGACCAAAGTCTTTTATTATTGGGTAAAATGTTGATTCATTTTGCTGAAACCAATTCCAGAAGTCTGTAAAGGTATTGGTGGGATCTTCTTGAGATCCTTGGGAGTTCTTTAAAATATTCATCTTTTGATTTTGATATTATTACAGTATTTTATAAAAAGGCAGATGCCTATAATATTGAATAATAATCTAAAAAGGATGGAGCAGCAGAATTCAATGATTTTACATCCTTAGGTGGTTACCAGCTCGAAAATATATAAAAGAATAGTCATTTCAAATTAATTGTTTATTAATTTAACACTTCTTGTTATTTAATTTGCCCTTGTCAATTTTCATTGCTCTGCATGCAATAAACAATGGAAGAAATTCATCTAGTTCTTCCCCAGTCCATGAATCCTCAAAAAGGTCCGTCAAAACAAAGCCAGCTTTAAGGATTCCACCGATTTGATCTTCCAAACTGTGTCCATAAGACAAGGCATCTTTATTGTCCAACAGTTCTTTTAATCTTTCTTTTGGTAGCGAGTTCAAATCTGAAAAAGGTTGCTTGTAAATTATACTGAAAAATTCCCCTTTTTTCTCTAGTTGAAATAAAATGGGATTAATCAATCCAGTCATCAATATGCCACCAGTCTTTAGTACCCGATAGGACTCTTCCCAAACCTTCTGTAATTCGTCTACAAATAAAATGGAACAAGGATTGAATATCAAGTCAAAACTTTCCTCTTTAAAAGCAGATAAATCCCGCATGTCACCTTGGACAGTTTTAATATTTAATTGATGTGCTTCACTGACTTTTCGGTCTTGTCCCAATTGTTTATCCGAATTGTCAAAAATGGTTACATCGGCACCGAGCGCTGCCATAATTGGTCCCTGTTGACCACCACCAGAAGCCAAGCCCAAAACCTTGGATTTGGGCATGTTTGGAAACCAGTCATGTGGAATCGGAATAGATGGAGTGAGTACAATTCCCCAATCACCATTTCTTGCTTTGTCCAATTCTTTTTTGCCCACAGGAATGGTCCACCTGTCTTTTTTGTCTACGTAATTGTTCCAAGCTTCTTGGTTGTGTTTGACTAGGTCCATTTTTTGTGGTTTCATTTGTGAAATGCAAAAATAGTCATTGAATAGGAATTAAGACCGAAAGCCAATGTCAATTCTGATTTCAATTATTGAAATAATTCAGAATTTGAATCTTTTGAATCATTTGAATTAAGTGTTTGTTTAATTTGATAGACAAGGATGATAAAATTATAAGATAAAAAATTTAAGACCCAACTTTTCAAAGCACAAATTCTATCCACTATTTTTAACCACTATAAAAACTTGATTCTTAGTGAACTCAAAATATTTTTTAAAGGTTCAAGGAATAGCAAAGCCTTTAAATTATTTCATTCAAAACCCCAATCCTTAACCATGGCCTCAAATATGATTAAAGCTAAAAAATTACAAGCCGGCGATAAAATAGCCACTATATCCCTATCATGGGGTGGAGCAGGTGACATTCCAAATCGATATGAAGCGGGTAAGAAACAATTGATTGAAAACTTTGGAATAGAAGTGGTAGAAACCAAGAATGCCTTGAAATCTGACAAATGGTTACAGGCCAATCCCGAAGCAAGAGCAGAAGATTTAATGGAAGCCTTTCTCAATCCAGAAATTAAAGCCATTTTTTCAAATATTGGAGGCGAAGACAGCATAAGAACCTTGCCATTTATGGACTATGAGGTGATCCGAAACAATCCCAAAATATTCCTCGGATTTTCTGATACGACTGTCTCTCATTTTTGTTGTTACAAAGCGGGATTGAGTTCTTTTTATGGCACCTCTATTTTGTGCGGATTTGCTGAAAATGGGGGCATGTTTAATTATGACATTAATGATTTGAATGCTACACTGTTTAGCTCGAAGCCGAGAGGAATGATACAAGCCAATAAGGAAGGTTGGACCAGTGAAAGATTGGCATGGGAGGAGCCCCAAAATCAGATCATAAAACGAAAACTGGTTCCTTGTGAGGACTGGAGGTTTTTACAAGGAGAAGGAATTCAACAAGGTCAATTGCTTGGTGGCTGTCTTGAAGTAATGGACTGGTTAAAAGGAACTGACGTTTGGATCGATAAAAAAGGATGGGAGAACAAAATAATATTCCTGGAAACTTCTGAGCAAAAAATGTCTCCTGGACATTTTCGTCAAACAATGAGGTCTTTGACTGCTAATGGCATTTTTGAGCAAGCCAAAGGGATCATTTTGGGTCGACCGTATGACAATCAGTATTGGGAAGAATATGATCAAATTCTTTTGCAGATTCTTAGAGAAGAACAAGGATTGGATAAGTTGGCCATTGTTACTGGAATGGATTTTGGTCATACCAGCCCTGTCTTTACAATTCCTTATGGTATAAATGCCGAGATTGACCTTAACAATAAAACATTCTCTTTATTGGAAAGTGCTGTCATAGATTAGTTTTTTACCAAACTTTATATTCGATTGTTGACTTCTTTAAAAGGATAAATTTACTTTTGAATCATACAAAATTAATGAGCCTTCCATTGGATAATTAAGCAAGTAAGTTTTTGGTGTTAAGAAATTGTGCCCGAATTAAGCATTTATGGAAGGAAAAGAGTATTTTAGCTAAATAAATAATTGTTCGTTGAGTTCATCTCATTAATAACTAGTTATTTATGCCAAAGAGATTCAATCAAAACAGAATCTTAGCTATGGAGTTAAAAGAAATATTAATCAAAGAAATCGAAAGAGAGGTTCACATTCTAAAGGGCCTTTATAAAAAACTTGAAGACGTCAATTTGGATTTTCGACCCAATCCTTCCACGCGCTCTTTAAGGGAACTATTGGAATACATCAAAGTTTGTGCGCTGCCAACGCTTTTAAAGTATTCGTACAAAGATTTAGACAAGCTTCAAACCGTTAAGAGGGAATATGAATATCAACTAAATACTTTTGAAGAAAGCGATTATTCCAAGATACTAGATTGGCAATTCGAAAAAATTAAATTCTTGTTAGTCAGAATTCCTGATGAGCAGCTTGAAACAGACCAAGTTACCATTTGGAAGGATCAAACAATGTCTTTGTTTACAGCACTTCTAAATACCACTGTGAAATATTTCACTGCCTATCGGATGCAACTTTTTTTATACCTTAAAATGGCAGGGCAGTCAACATTAAACAGCCAAGATTGCTGGGTTGGAACCAATGAAGTTCTAAAAGACTGATCTTTTGGATAATCAGTTTTTGTAATTATTCTTCAGCAATTTCTGGTTTTTATAAAAAAATAACCTAATATTGCCTTAAATTAAATATATAAAACATCGTAATATTTAAATTATTCAACCTAAACAATTAGTTATTATATTTCAAACCTTTATTGAACAATATTGATCCTTATCCCTGTAATAAGTAAACAATTTGCAATCCGTATTGTTATATCTATCGTACTATACATTAATTTATTGTTTGGTTTTATCTCCTGTGCAGGGGGAAATGGATAGATATCATTATTTTGCCGAAATTTTTAATACAATATCCAATGAGTTCGCAGATATTAATTGTTGATGATCGATTTGAAGATCGTTTTTTGTATAAAAAGTACTTAGGTACTGACACCTATGATTTTGATGAATTAGAGGATGGGGCGGAGCTATTGGGTTATCTGAACGATAAAATTCCTGATCTCATCTTACTTGATTGGCAAATGCCTAAAGTCAGTGGCCTTGAATCCCTAAAGTTGTTAAAATACAACCTCGATTTAGACAATATTCCAGTGATCATAATTACGGGAATGAGGGATGAAAAAGTTCTGGAAAAAGCCTTTGAATACGGTGGGTTCGACTTTCTAAACAAGCCTGTTAGTCCAATTGAGCTAAAAACCAGGGTATGGAATGCATTAAAATTTGCCAATACCACCAAGCTCCTGCGACAACAAGCCGCTGAGTTAAAAGATTTAATTCGTTCTCAAAAACTCATTGTGGATGATTTCTTCACGGTTAAAGATGAATTGGCTTCTTTGAGAAGCAAAGAAATGGAGAAAAATTCTGATGAAAAGGCAAGAAAAATGCAAACAATGGAATTGACCAACATGAAGCTTCAAAATCAGCTGCTTGGTGTTCAGGAACAATTGAACCGCCTAAACTCAGAACTCAAAAAAGAAATGGGTACCAATGAAAACCTAAAGAAATTGGGTCAAATTGAACGCTCAATTCAAAGCATAGTTAGTACCGATCAATCTTGGGAAGAATTTAAGAAGCTTTTTGAACAAACCAATCCACTGTTTTTCAAGAAGTTATTGGATTACAATCCCAAATTAACCACTTTGGACATGAAACACTGTGGTTATATAAAAATGAATGTCGACAATTACGAATTGGCGAAAATTTTAGGCGTAGAACAAAAGAGTCTTCAAATGACTCGTTATCGTCTTAAGAAAAAATTGAAAGTGCCAGTTGACCAAAACCTCAAAGAATTCATTTTCAACATTCAGTAATTATTTCAAATTTACTTCCAATCTAACTCGATTGACCCTTGGCTGTCATTTCACTAAAAAAATGATCATTGGCATTTCTATGACTTAGAGATATACTCAAAGATATATGTAGAGAAATACTAATTCATTTCACTACAATGATGGAATTTGGGTCGAAACAATTCATTATGCATTTGATGGAATATTTTATTCTTCTACATACTGTAAAATAGAAAAAGCGCCACGGGGTATGTGGCGCTTTTAAAGTAGTCATTACCAAATGAGACTTTATATATCTATAAATAAGCTTTAAATTAAAGTGAGAAGCAAGGGGAACAAACCCCTCGCATCACATGGGAACAATAATTGGTTAAGCGTCCAATTTGATTCAAATATACGGCAGATTTTAGGCCGATGAAAGGTTCCAAACCCTACAAAAACTTTCCAATACCCTACAAAAGCCCTACAAGCCAAAAAAGCACACTAAATTTATGGTAATTAATGAGATAAATATAAAATTATAGATGGATAGGGCTGGTTTCTTTTCCTTACCGAATCCAGGAATTTCATGAATATTAAATGAATTGTTATTGAAAAGCAAAAAGGTGGAATATAGGCCTATTGGCTTGTGGAGATAAATTGATGAATGTTCAATAAATATGAAATACAAATCGATTCTCGAAGCATTCTTCTTACAAACTATATCAAGAATCTGTATTCTAAAAGCCTTGGAAAAGCCTTGGAAAAGAGATGGAAAAGAGTTGGAAAAACTTAGGAAAAGGTATAAAACAAAAGCTCGGCCCTAAAGAATTAAGGCCGAGCGTTAAAAGTAGTCATTACCAAATGAGACTTTATATATCTAAATAAGCTTTCAATTTTGAATGAGAAGCGAGGAGAAGGGGGTGTGTATTCTCCTCGCATCACATGGGAACAATTTAATTGGTTAAGCGTCCAATTAGATACAAATATAAGGCAGATTTTAGGCCGATGAAACCCTTTCAGCCCTACAGAAACTTGCATAAGCCCTACAAATACCCTACGTCTTGTAAATAATTCAAAAGTTGACAGTAACTAGTTCTAGTTATTGCTGAAATATGCTCTACATCTGAAGCATTGTAAGAGCTATTTGTAAGAGCTTTGTTTTTGATTCAAAATTTGCTCAGCATACAACTTGATGCATCCCGAAAAAGTGAATAACTTACCTAAAGGTGGCAATAGATATTCCATTTTTTTTCTTTGGCATATTTGACCAACTCATCTGTAGGTTAACCAGGTATGTTGATAGGATAGAGAAAAACCAGCCTAGTGAACAGGCATTGTTTTGAGCTTGCATCGAAGGCCGCTTGTATGCTTTCATCAGGAAACATATGTATCAGTCTCCATCAATCAAACTGGGTGATTGAGTATGATGCAATTCCCAATGGCACTAAATAAAAAAAAGCTTCAACCAGTGCCGTGGATGAAGCTTTTAAAAATTTGATTTGGGTGCGATTTGAAATTTCAAACAAGCCCTTGTCTCAAATATTATCTATCTAACTAAATTCGTATGTAATGTATAGGAAGCGAGGGGACTTACCCCTCGCGTCACATGGGAACAATAATTGGTTAAGCGTCCAATTTGATCCAAAGTTAAATCATTATTTAGTGGTTTGAAAGCCCTGAAACCCTACAATACAACTGCAGATACCCTACAATACATTGACATATAAATGCATTTCAACGGCTAGGTACTAATTTGAGTTTCTGCAGTGAGTTTCTACAGGGAGTTTCTGCAGGGAGTTTCTAGGGTGAGTTTCTATTTGAGAAAAGGAGGTGTCATTCTGCAGGGTCGTCTCCACTGCTCGTCTTTGCGATGAGATTTTTTTCACTCCTTAGATATAAATAATAATAATACAAAGACAATGCTGCAAGGATGTGCCAAATGCTGTGTAGTTGGAAATAACTCAACTCATAGCAATAGTACATATCAATAATATAGCATCCACTTGCGCCCAAAATCAAAACCAAACTATAGATCAAAAAATCTTTTCGATAGGCTGAAACATAATAATAGACGTGATAAACGCTCAGTGCAGTCAATATCAAGGCCATAAGAGGAATGAATATGTAGGCCTCAGATTGCCAGAAAAAACCTGCGAAGATGAACAAACTGAATATGAAAATAATAATCGCTATCAAAGACCCCCAATAGCTGAAGTAGGGTTTGTTCCCAAAATAGGTGGCTGCAATAATTTTGTGAATAATGACTATCAAAGGAAAAAGAATGCAGGCATAAACTCCAATCATGTCAAATTGTGAGAAAAAGTCGAGCATGGACGCATGATAAAGACTGCTTCCAAGAAAAAGATAAATAAGGCAAAGTCCAAAAACAAGACTGTATTGATAATTCATTCGAACCATATTCGGCGAATTCTTATAAAATATCCGATCGTGAATTGAAAAGATTACAATTTCAATCCCAAAAAATAAGTATATGATATTGCTGAGCGTATTGAGCGGTTGTCTCATTACACTATTCATATTTTGATATTCGCAAACGAAAGAGTAGGCTGGAGACCAATCATTAAACTGTAGCCAAAAACCACTTTTATAAAACCAATTGTTTAGAATTAAAAACAATCCAAAAAAAATCAAGCATATAAATGCTGGAATCAACTTGCGATACCAAAAAATTGTGTTCATTGTTTATTTAGTCCTTATCTTTAGAAAAAGCGAATTTACGATTTTTAGCGGTCTTAAAATGGAATTTTATCGTTCAATATTTCTGCATTGATTCTGCATCGATTCTACATTGGTTCAATTTGAATGCTCTGTAAGCACCAATTCCATTTGTCGCCCCTCACCAACATAAGAGACGCTGAAATTCTAGGATGATGACTTTTTTAAGGAAAAGATTTCGGTTTATATTTTTTCTATTTTCAAAAAAGCTTGATTTTAAAAACATTTTCCCTCTAAAATCCTTATATATGCTATGTTTATATACTAAGTAATCTAAAAATCCCATTTGTTCATTCAATTTTAACCAATGAAACATCTTTCCTTTTTTTGTTTGTTTTCACTCATTTGTCTTGCGTCTTTTGCACAAGAATCCGAGATTAATATTTACGGATTGTATTACGACTTTGATTTGGAGACTGAGTATTTAATCGAATTAGATCCGTATACAGCCAGCCATGAAGTGGTTGGTGAACTTGAGGGAGTGCAGGCCATTGCACTTGGCACCTCTACCTTCAATGACAATAATCACCAATATATTTTCAAAGGGTACAATAACAGCAATGAGTTCAAATTATACACGGTTGATGCTTTTACAGCCGAAATAATAGACCAACCAACCACTAGCTCTTACCCTGATAATTTCAGTATTGAATTGGAATTCGATATGAAAACTGGGCAGACCTACGGATTGCAATACGACTTTGAAAATGAGGTCCAAACATTTGTTCGGGTCAATCTCCAAACCGGAGGTGTTACGGTGCTTGGTGAAATTCCAGAAATAGATGGGATTTTATTGAATACATCAACTTATGATTCCAACAGTTCACGCTATATCTTCATTGGAAGGGACAATAGTTTTACAACTAGAATTTATGTGATCAATGCAATCGACGGTACAGTGATTTCCAATGCAGCTGCAGATTATCTTGGAAATTGTGAATTGCAATATGACAACAACATCGACGAACTGTTTGGAATTTATAGAGAAATTCCTGATTCTCTTTTAAATGATTCCATCTGGTCGAGTCCCTCAACTCCTTTGCAAATAATTAACATTGATGAAATTACTGGTGACTATGAAGTGGCAGCAAATGTTGATGGAATCGATGCCTATTATTTATCGTCTTCTGTTTATATTCAAGACAGCAGCGACTTTGTCTTTGTGGCCAATGACACGGCCTTTGAGAAAAGAATGTTTGTGGTTGATGTTGAAACTGGCGAATACTTTTCGAATGAAATGGGGAACGAAAATTTTATTGAATTGAAATGCGACAATACGGAATTTGCGCTGCGAACGTATCAAAGTAGTAATTGTGAAAGCTTTGAATTTAGCAGCAATGTGGTTTGCTATGAGGACTATTTTGACGTAGTTTTGGCCTTTCTAGGAGAAGGAGAAATATTTTTGGAAGATAATTTAACGGGTGAATCTTACACAACGACTAGTGCAGATGTTTCTGTCTTTGGCCCCTATGAGTTTGGATCTGCTTATTCATTTACCGCCTATCCAGTTGCGGACAACTCTTGTTCGATTGAACAAACAATTTCAACAGTAAGTTGTACTACAACAGATTTGGAATTGCTAAGCTTTGAGGCGACAAACAAAGCTGAATTTAATTTGTTGCAATGGTCGACCTATTCTGAATCTGAGCTTGTTCATTTTGTTGTCGAACATTCCATTGATGGTTTGTTGTTTACTGAAATTGAAAAAGTACAAGCCATTGGAAACAGCAATATTCGTTCTGATTATAAATTTCAACACAAAACTGATCAGGCTGGAAAACATTTTTATCGTTTAAAAGCAATTAATGGGGAAATGGAGACTGCTTTCCAAAGCAATACCATAGAGGTTTTAAGAAAAAATGCATTTTCTATTGTTGTAGGCCCAAATCCTGTAGAGAACATTTTAAACATTAGCTACCCAATTGATCAACAGACAATTTCTGTTCAAATTTATTCTGTTTCCAGCCAGTTGATAATGGAAGAGTTTATTCGTTTGAGTGATTCTCAAAATTTCAATCTGGATTTGTCTAGGCTTGAAGCTGGTATCTACTTTCTTAGGGTACTTGGAAATAATGGAATAGAATACCAGCAGAAGCTGGTTAAAAATTAATGCTTAGTAGGAAAAGAATTTCAAAACAAGAACTTCAAAACAAGAACTTCTATAAAAAAATAGCTCTTGGCCTCAATTTGGTTTTTATACCAAATATTGGCCAAGAGCTCGAGTAATTGTTCCCAAAAGTAACTTTCAATTTTTAAAACTAAGCGGCTTTTTAAATGACCGCTTAGGCAGCTTGTTCCCTATAAGCAGATTGTTGTTTTATCTTTTTATGGACTACCTAAGCGGTTCTTCAATGCGGGATAAATGTGCTGTGTTCCTTGTTCTTCTAATGTTAAGGAATTTTAATTAAAAAATCCCTAGTTAGAACTGCCTGCAAAGTATTTCTATAAACTCCGTTTTGAGGAAAGCTTGTGGTATTTAAAATACAGACTAACCTAAATTTATTATAATTGTGCCGAAAAAATAAACCAGATTTTTAAGAACTAAATCTATAAACCTTTTTGCATCAGATTTATGTAAATCAAACGTTCCCTGCGTTTGTTCGCTGCAAAAATATTCAAAAATTGTTTTAAACCAAAGGTTAAATATTTGATTTTCAAACAGAATCAATGCTTTAGTTAGATTTAATAGATAGATTGAAAATTTATTCAAATTTTAATAAAATATATTTGTTTTATGCAATTTATGTTGTGTTTAAACAGAAAAATGAATTTGAGTAATAGATAAAAATCTGATAATGTTTGTTTTATGAATTTCTTGTGGATTGTATTTAGCAATTGATTAATTTGTTTTGAGCAAAGGCTAAGCGTATTGTTCTCAACAAAGTCAGCCCTATAAACTCAAGTCTTTTATTTGAATTACGGTTGTTCTATCTCTATTTACTTCAATACACTTTTTAGTAGCTTCATAGCATTGGGATTCTAGGGGTGTTTATTTTTTTTATTGCCTTTGTCTTATTATCCTTAACAATAATACTTTGAAAAATTAGGTTTCAGAGCCATTGATTTTCAATATAAATTATTGGAATTTGTCCTTCCTTTTTTCTCATTCGCCAAATTAGCCGTAATATTGTTTACTAAATATTGTATTATGCGACCAGATTCAACTCGATTCTTTAATGTAATAAGTAAAGAATTAGCAGTATATGCTCCATTGTCCCAACCGACAGTGGATAATTTAATTGACATCATTCCTTTAAACTCAGCTTCCAGGATTTTGGACATAGGCTGTGGGGAGGGTGAAATTCTACTTCGATTCGTAAATCGGTTTTCTCTCCACGCCACTGGTGTGGATCTTAATCCTGATTCTCTTGCTCAAGCGAAGGCTAAGGCAAAACAGAGAGGACTGAATTCGTCTGTAAAATTGATCGAGAACAATGCCATGGATATGGAATTGGACGGCTCTTTTGATTTAATCATTAACATCGGAGCTTCACATGCCTGCGGGAATTTCATAGGCCTTCTAAAAACTGCTCAGAAAAAACTGAAGCCAGGAGGATTTCTTCTATTTGGAGAACGCTATTGGAAGAATGAACCTACTGAGGAATATTTGGGACTTTCCGAAACAAAAAAGTCGGATTTCTCTATATTCAATGACTATATGGAAACAGGTGCTGATTTTGGATTCAATCCAGCGTGGACAGGAAGAAGTTCTGAATATGAATGGGATGATTACGAAGGCAAAATCAGATTGGCCATTGTTAAGTACCTCAAAGACAGACCAATGGATCCTGATGCTGCTGCATTTGCCAAAAGAAGTCGTGATTGGTATAAAACCTATCTTCAGTTTGGTAGAGATTGTCTAGGTTTTGGACTATTTTTGTTCCAGCTATCTGAAAGTCCAAAAAACTAAATCTCAATACATTGCTGCTTACTGATTTAAATTTAAACAATCCCTTGAGGAATGCAATAGATGACCTAGGTTATCTGCATGCCACACCTATACAAGAACAATCTTTTTCTGTAATTATGTCAGGAAAGGATTTAGTGGGTGTTGCGCAAACAGGAACAGGGAAAACCTTTGCTTATTTGTTACCACTATTGCGTTTGCACAAATTCTCAAAGGAAAAACATCCTCGGGTTCTTATTTTAGTTCCGACAAGGGAACTGGTAAAGCAAGTAACAGAAGAAATTGAGCTTTTGAGCAAATACATGGATCTGCGAGTAGACGGTGTTTATGGTGGAACGAATATTAGAACCCAAAAAAAACGGGTACATGCAGGCTTAGACTTCCTTGTTGCTACTCCAGGCCGTCTTCACGACATTGCTTTGAGTGGAGTTCTTAGGTTGAAATTTATAAAAAAATTGGTGATTGACGAGGTGGATGAAATGATGGATTTAGGTTTCCGCCCTCAACTTCACAACATTATGGACATGATGCCTGAAAAAAGGCAGAATCTGATGTTTTCGGCAACACTTAGCCCCGATATCGAAGAATTAATCAGTACACACTTTAATCTACCTAAAAAGATAGAAATTGCTCCTCATGGTACGCCTTTGGATAAAATAGATCAACAAATTTATCATGTACCTAATTTTTTCACCAAAGCTAATTTGCTTGAAAGATTGTTTAAGGAAGATGAAAGCATGACCAAGGTGCTTGTTTTTATAAGTAGTAAAAAGAAGGCAGATAGGCTTCAAGCTGAAATAGCAGATCGATTTGAAGAGGAGTTTGGAGTATTGCATGGAAACAAATCACAAAACAATCGTTTCAAAACTTTAGAGGCTTTTGAAAAAGGCGATTTTAGGGTTTTAATAACCACAGACATTATGGCTCGTGGATTAGACATAACTGATGTCAGTCATGTAATTAATTTCGATTTGCCATTCATCAGCCCTAACTATATTCATCGTATTGGAAGGACTGGACGGGCAGAGAAACCAGGAGTGGCCATTAGTTTTGCCAATCAAGCTGAATTGGAACTTCAAAAGAACATTGAAGATTTGATGAAAATGCCTATACCAGTAAAAGAACTTCCGGAAGATCTTGAAATTTCGAATGTAATAACGGATGAAGAAAGACCAAGAGGTGGTGATAAAAATTACTTGGTGAATGCAGATCTTAAATCCTCGAAAGGTGCATTTCACAAGAAAAAAGAACGCCCCGCAAGAGGAGTTGTCAGAAGTGGAAGAAGCAAGAAGAGAAGAAAATAAACCTTGCTCAAAATTTCAAAAAGGATGCTCAATTCTTGAGTTTCCTGATCTATGCCTTGATTGGATTTGTTTGTCAATTCTCGATCTTTAGCAATTGATCAATCACAGCATTAACTTGCTTTGTTAAACTTGCTATTTTATCAAAGACCACAGCTGCGCAAAATGCATTTCATGAGATATGAAAACCCAGATATTTATAAGGCCAAAGAGTTATCTACCACCATTTTTGGCTTGGAAGAGTAAACAGCCGATTTTTTATTGCTAATAACCTGAGTTCGATTATAAAATTTACATTTATTGGGGTTAAAAACGATATATTTTGTTTGAAAATAATAAGTTAGAATTTATTAATTTAGATCGAGAGGGTCCGAATATTTTGATACTATTTGCCTGTCATTTTTCTTGAT
>CALBCY010000235.1 GCA_937927195.1 uncultured Chitinophagales bacterium | reverse complement strand
CATCTTGGGCTTGATGTCATCTTGGGCTTGACGTCATCTTGGGCTTGACCCAAGATCACGTGAACCACCTGTTACAATACATCTGCTAAACAAATCCCTTTAATGGTACAAATTTGATGGTAAAATTAAAAAGTGTTCTATACCGTGACGGCTATGCACATAAGACCAAAATAAAGCTATTTTTTGATTTGAGAAAATGTCTTGTATTCAAAAAAGAGTCATGGTTTTTCTGTAGCTCTTTTTTTATTAAACAATGGTGAAATTGTGAAATGAATTTTTCAGAAAACTTAGAGAAGTCAATAGATGAATTATATAAATCGTTTAGGGTGTACAAGTACAATCCTAAAATGGACCATTGTCCATGTTGTATAGAACTTTCGGAAGTTGAATGCTTAGGAAATACAAAATTGAGGGAATTAAGCAATGATGATTTATCTAAATATGCATTTAAGGCCATTACGACATGGGGTGGTGATAATGATTTTAAGTATTTTCTTCCAAGGATATTAGAGCTTTTATTTTTTTATGGATTACCAGTAGATTGTTTTGTGATCTTTAATAAAATGTACAAGTGTCATTGGACAAAAGACGAAAAAAATGCTTTGGATAATTTTTTGTGGAATGCTTCGATTTTTAATACCGAAACCAAGGAATGGTTAGATAAATATTCTTTCTGCGAAATTTTTAAATTTATAGATAAGTCAGGGATATTGATTGAAAAATGGAAGTTTTCCAACCATGAAAGGTCTTTGGTCAATTTTGTCGAACTTTTCGATACACAATTCCAATGTGAGATCAAGTTTAAAAAAGCCATGTGGAAAAAAGTTGATACTAAAAAGATTGCGACTTTATTTGATGCAATTTCAAAAAGAAAAGATGAGCTTGTGAAAATATTTTATCACATTGAACAATCGAATCCGGAAGTCTCATGGAAAATTCTTTCAGTCTTAGAATTTATAGGTTTGGATATTTCTACTTTGGATTAGCTAGAAATTGTTCAGAACGATTAGTGAAGGATTGTTTGGTTACTGTATAGAAGCAAACCAACCTTCTCCCAAAAATTAGAATTGTTCAAACTTAAGCAGTCCTTCTAATGAAGCTTCTTCCTTTTCTAAATCTGTCGCCCAGTTTTGGTAAGCCATTTTACTACCGATCAACAAAAGTATTATAAACAGAAGGGCCATGGCTAGAAATTTAACAAGGTGAGAAGTGTTGGCGTAAATGAATATTCCGTTCGCACTTTTTAGATACAATGGAAGTAGTGTCAGAAACCAAATAGCATAAATCAAAATGTCGTACTTTGCGTGTTTTGCTATATGGATTCGAAATTGCGATATAGATTTTTGTATTTCTAAAATGGATGACTTGTTAAGATCGGGTTTCTTTAGTTTCGAATGTTGAATAAAAGAAAACAGCATGGCCATTCCACCAAACAATGCCGGTAAGCTATAGGCGAAATCGCCAAAGTTCAAAACTGCAAAAATTATTGAGGTGACCATATAAGCCAAAGCGATGTTTCTGCCAAGAATGGCTTTCTTGAAGTAACTTTCAAATGTATTCTTGGATTTTTGTAAATTTATTTGCAGCAAATTATTTTCACTCACTCGAATTCGTTTTTCAAGATTCATATGCTCTTCCTGCCAGATTTTTTTTATTTCATCAATATTCATAGCTGCTTATTTTACTTTCGATTTTAATTGTTGTTTGATTCTGCTAATTTTTGTACCAACATTGCTTTCACTAATGCCCACAATCTCAGAAATTTCTTTGTGGCTTTTTTCTTCTAAATAAAGCAAGATTATTGCTTTGTTCAATTCTCCCAATTGACCTATGAAAAGGTGCAACATTTTCAATTGTTCATTGCGCTCAGCAGATTCATCAATATGATCTAATTGAAGAATGTTTTCATCCAATGTTGTTTTATTACTTTTGTGTTTGAGACCACTTCTGTAAAATGAAATAGAGACATTCATGGCTACTTTGTAAATCCACGTGGACAATTTATATTGAGGATCGTACTTTTTTAAAGATTTCCACAATTGAATTATAATTTCCTGTTCAAGGTCTTTTCGATCTTCCTTGCATTTGCAATACATAAAAATCACTTTGTATAGGATGCTCTTATGTTCCCTAATGATTTTTATGAAAGCTTCCTTGTCTAGATCCTTATATTTCATTTATGTATTTTATCAATCTACCACTTCGCCTTCTGATATGAATTCCATTCAGCTTATTTATCAGGAGACTATTCAGCCAACCATTAATCAGCCAACTTTTAATCAACCAACTACTATGTTATTCGTCAAGAAAGATGAAAAATCACAAAAACTGGAATATATTTTTAATTTTTTGTGAAATGAAACTGGATAGAGGCTCTAAAGTTTGTTGATTTCGAGCATATTGTTTGAATACTGAATGGAAAAGTCCTGGCCATTGTTGGTGACACGGGCCTTAAAAGGGCTGGTTTTTACAGGCAATTGCGTGGGGTACCATATTTTTTTGTGTTCAAAATTCGGCAATAGGAAAAGTCCTTCCTGGTTTCCATGTGTTCCAAAGTATTCATAACTGCCTTTCCAAAACTCAGTTCCCATTTCTGCACTAAGTTGATCACTCAATTGCTTGATATTGTTTGTAGGCATACCAATCTCATTGACAGAAATTATACTGTTTATATCAAAAGGGGAGGAGCTTTCATTTTTAAGGTCATGACGAACAATGAATTCTGCGATGTTTCCAGATCCATCATAAAAGTAAACGGAATGAGCATTCCAAGTTTCGAACCATTGGATGAATGCTCCTGTTTCTAATTGCACTGGTTCCAACCTTTTCTTGAGCCATTGAATAGACTCTTCCAATTGATTGCATGGAATCAAAAAGCAATAATGATAAATGAAAGATTCTTCAGATTTTACAAAAGTCAATTTACTCTTTCCTATGGCAACTGTAAATCGGCTTTCAGTATTTTCTTGGAGAGTAAAGCCCAAAGTTTCTGAATAAAATTTCTTTTCTGCGTGAAATTTATTTGTAAAAAGCGCAAGTTCTTTAAAAACCATATGGACTTGAATCTATTGATATTTAATTCGATGAAATGATGTCCAATCCTATTTTTTTTAGTAAATAACTGTTCTTGTTCAAACCACAATTTTTACTCAAAAGCACCACAGATTTATTGCGCTCAATGTCAATGGCCACAAAAGATTTGTATCCTTTCGATCCACCATCGTGAAACAGAATTTTTCGACCGTCTTGATATTGAATCATCCAACCCGTTCCAATGCTTCGTTCCTCATTTATTTTTATGGTTTCATTCTCCATTGCACTTAAAGCAGTTTTGGATTTTTGATCCAATTGGCTTTTATCCAAAACGTATTGCGTGAATTTAAGCAAATCATTGACACTTGAATAGCCACCGCCTTCACATTCCATTTGATTGAGTTGCCAGAGACAATCTTCAACTTGTTCAGGAGAGCGATACAATTTTGATTTTCCACTTTCTGTAATGCCTGATTGGCTGTTTTTCATTCCCAAACCATTAGAAATGTATGCTTCGAATAATTCACGATAAGTTTTTCCAGTTAAGTCTGTCAGCATTAATCCTAAGATCCCATAACCAAAATTGCTGTATTTAGTGGCTGTACCTAAACTGTGTTTCGTTTTGTGGGACTTGTAGTATTTACTTATCCTCTTTTTGTCATAAATCAAATATGGATTGGCTGGACTTTTAATCATCCCCCAAATATAATTTGAAGGCATTTTTGGCAGATTAGAAGTATGATTGATCAAATGAAGGATCCTGCTTTCATTTTTATGATGAATGGGGAAAGAAAGTTCCATGTCCTTCAATTTTGATTGAAGATCAATGCCTTGTTTCTCAAATAGAACAGAATGAACAATATAGGAAGTTAAGACTTTTGTAATTGAGCCAATTTCAAAAATTTTATCAGGACTAGCCTCCACTTTTTCAATTCTTTCCTTTTCAATTTCATAAGCCAATCTAGAAATTTCACCATTGTGGAATATTCCAATTTCAATATGAGTGCCTTTTTCTAAAACTTCAAGCGACTTTGAAATTTCAGTTTCGCCTTGAGCATGAGTTTTATGGCAAAGACTTGCAAGAAAAAAATACAAAAGTATAGAAATGTGTTGCTTCATTAATTGCTTGTTTTAGATGTAAATGCAGACTCAAAAACTTTTAGAGATTCGTTAATGTCATTTTCATCTGTCATCCAAGAGCAGATACTAATTCTTATAACGGCTTTGCCATTCCAAGTAGATCCTCCAACCCAAAGTTTTCCACTTTTTTGTACGAAATCTATGATTGATTTGGTTCTTGCTTCATTGTCTGTAGAAATGAGGACCTGATTAAAAACAACATCATTGAGTAGGGTATAGCCGATTTTTTGCAAACCTTCTGCCATTTGTTTTGCTCTTGCATGAAAGGTGTAAACCATTTCATCGATGCCTTCCTTGCCCAAATATTTCATCGTTGCCCAAAGTTCAATCGCCCTGGATCTTTTTGACATTTCCGGTGTAGTCATTAAAGGATCTTTTTTATCGCTGTAAATGATGTATTCTCCATTCGCAGCCAAAGCTGTTCTAATTGATTTAGGGTGTCGGCACAAGACGATACCAGAATCATAGGGTGTGTTCAATGTTTTGTGTCCATCCACAGCCCAAGAATCTGCCAATTCTATCCCTTTGGTCAAATTAGCAAGCTTTTGGGAAGCTGCAGCCCATAAACCAAACGCTCCATCTACATGAACCCAGGCACCAACCTTGTTGGCTCTTTTACACACAAATTCCAAATCGTCGAATGCTCCAGTATTGGCATTTCCTGCTTGGGCTAGAACCAAACAAGTTTTGTCCAATTCAGGTAAACCCGCTTTTAATAGTCGACCTTGATCATCGGACGGTATCCATTCTATTGATTGCAGCCCAAATCCAAGCAAGGCTAAAGTTTTTTTAATGCTGGCATGAACTTGTTTATGAGCAATAATCCTAATTTTTGGAGCAGCATTTAATCCCTGTTCATTAACATCCCATCCCATGTTTTTCAACAATTGATAACGAGCAGCAGCCAAAGCACAAAGGTTGGCCATAGATGTTCCACTGACAAATCCTGCCACGGTTTGTTTTGGTAAATTGAAAAGATCGACCAACCATTGTTCACAAACTGATTCAAGTTTTGAATTGATAGGAGAGGTCATGTATAATCCTCCACATTGATCCCAAACATCCGACAACCATTTTACACCAAGGGATACTGGTACAGCACCGCCATCAACGAAACCAAAGTATCGCCCACCAGTTTGAGCGATCGTTCCGGGGCTTCCAAATTCGTTGAGTTGTTCCAAAACATGAAGGGCATTTCCTGTTTCATTAGGCAGCGATTCGTCAAAATTATCCAATCCTTTCAAGGCAGTTTCATCTGGAAAAACATTCATCTCCTCTATTCCATCAATGTAATCATATGCGAAAGATTTTGCTTTTTCAAACAATTGTTTGTTTTGCAATTCTTCATGCATTTTTGCTTTCAACTTTCTTTTCATAAATGTATCAATTTTACTTTTGTAAAATACTACCCATTGCTAATGACTGAGTTAAAACTCAAGCGTCTAAAAATTGAGTTGTTTTATTGTTTTATTGTTTTGTCTTTTGGTTTTTGTTTTGATTTTTGTTGTCTTTCAATTGCCCGTTTTGATTAAAAACCAATTCGAATGATTTAAATACCAGGATGTTTTCCATTCCTTTTTCTACTGTTTCATATTCTATGTTTTTGGCCTTGAGGAAATTTATTGTTTCTTCTTTTGTAGAATTTGGTTGGAATATTTTTTGAAGGTTTACCACATCTTTTTTACAAGCTTCACATTCGCTTGCATAGTAGGCATGACTGATTGCATTGTCAAAGGTGGAATAAAGCCAATAAGCATTGCTGATCAAGAACAAAGCAAATGTAAACCAGAATAATTTTTTCCATGTCGCTTCCATACAATACGATTTTTTGTAATGAACAGTAAGCTAATAAAATATTTTTAACTACTCGACATTAGCTATTAGATTTTGGATGAAATGACGAATTAAGTTGTGGTCTTGGGTACTAAACAAAGCTGCTTAATTATTGGAGTATAATTAAGCAGCCATGATATTGATCATATGATCCGAAGAATGCTATTTTTTTGATAAAATGCCCTTGGTACTAAATATTTTCATGTATTTCGATTGAGCAAATCTGCTTAGAAATTTTCTGGATGTTTCCAATCGCCATTCAACTTAAGCACTTTTTCAATTACATCTCTTACGCAACCTTTTCCGCCATCCAATGGTGAAATGTATTTGGCAATTTCTTTGATTTCATGAGCAGCATTGGCAGGACAAACGGGCAAGCCAATTTTAGTCATGATTTCTTCATCATTTAAATCATCACCCATATACAGGACGTTTTCTCTGTTCCAATCGTATTCCATTTCAAGCTCCTCCAGTTTCGCCAGTTTGTCATAAACCGCTCCATGAACTTCTTTGATGCCTAGCCCTTTCAAACGAGTGATCACACCCTGCGAGTTTCCGCCAGTAATAATGATCAATTGATATTTTTTGGACAAGACGGCAATTCGCATGGCCATCCCGTCTTTTGCATTCATGGTTCTCAACAGTTCTCCCTTTTCGGTGATAATCAAACTGCCGTCGGTTAAAACTCCATCAACATCGAAGATCAAGGTCCGGATCGATTTGAAATGTTCCAATATTTTTTTTTCCATAGTTGTTTCTTTTAGGCTTTTGGCCATTGGCATTATGTTTTTGAACAGTATAATTGATCTCCTGCCACATTTTGGTCTCCCGACCAAAATTCAAATTCCCCGACGCCACATTTTGGTCTCCCGACCAAAATTCAAATTCCCCAACGCTATATTTTGGTCTCCCGACCAAAATTCGTTTGTGCAATGCTTCTGCTAATCATTTTATACAAATCCCTGTACAATTGCTCATCAAGTAATTGTAGGTGGTTTTTTATCGTATCCTTATCTTCCCTTATTGCTGGACCTGTCTGCACATCAAAAGGATTGTTTTTAGTTGCCTTTTTGACTGTTTCATTCAGTAGTGGAATGAGTACTTCAAAAGGGACATCATTTTCATCGCAAAGATTTTTAGCAACTCCAATCAGGTGATTGACAAAGTTGTTGACTATTACTGCAGAAAGATGCAGTTTCTTTCGGTTTTCGCTGTTGATAAAATAAACATTGTCATTGATGCTTCGAGCGACCTTTTCAAGAAAGTCCAAATCCTTTTTTTTATTCGCATCTAAGCAAAAAGGGATTTTTTTCCAATCTGATTTTTTCTCCTTTCGAAAGGTTTGCAATGGATAAAATGAACCGTAACGTTTGTGTTTGTCTAAGACCTTGGTACTTACAGATCCTGAAGTGTGTGTGACTAGACCTTTAATGTTTAGTTGGTCGGACACCGTTTTGATAGCATCATCATGAACAGCTATTATGTAGAGTTCAGCGGAGCTAATTATTTTACTTAAGTCATCAATTGCCTCAGCCTCTGTCTTTTTTGCAAGCTCTTCAGCTTTTGACAAAGTTCTGCTAAAGACTTGCAATATATTGTGCCCTTTTGAATAAAGAACCCTGGCCAAATGTGTTCCTACATTACCGGAACCAATGATTACAATCTGAGCTTTCATTGAAGTTTTCATTACTAAGAATTGTAATTGGCACTTTTCTTCAATCTTTTCCCTTCACGATATCTTTGGATTATGCTCATGAAAAAGCCAATGGCCATTACAATACAACCCAACCAAAGAACATTTATTCCTGGAAATACGATCGCTTTGAGAATAATGAAATCCGTTTTAGCAGCATCTTCTAGAACACTAATTGTCACCTTACTTTCATTTGGAAGAACCTTGTCAAAGTTGACAGTTATTCCCAATTCCTCAATTACATCCGGAATCTTATTCTCAATATTTCCTCTGATGTAATAGACTGGCTCTACGTCCACTTTATTGGAAAGCGTCATGACCGTCATTTGAGCGCCAACAGCGATGTCATTTGGAGTGGCCAAATAATCAGGGTGGACAGGATTCGGATTCAATTTGTTCAGAACAATAAGCGATGATCCAGTTGAAACAGTATCTCCAACGGACAAGGTGAATTCTTCAAAGCTTTGTTCTTTATCGGAAGTGTCGGTATTGTCTGGTACCGAAGAAACAAATGTGAATATATCTTTGGTCCAATAATGTTTGGTATCTGGATTACTTACCAATCCCATTTTAGGATTGACTTGAGCATATGGGTACAAATTAAAAACCTCTGTTGGGTTTTTGTCATCCATTTTCTCCTTCTTGTGGTATTCTATTTCGTAATAGGTATCATGCAAATCAACGCGACTGTCTTTGTAGGTAAGCCAGTAATCGCCCATTTGAACCGGTTGGTTTCTCACCAAAAGGATGTTGTTCATTTTTTCCTCTTGACTGAATCCACTTCCAAAATCTACACCGATGTTGTTTTTTGAAATAACTTCCTTTTTTGAGGAGGAAATTAATACCCCCAATAGCATTAGTCCGAAGCCTATGTGAGCAACAGCAGAACCCGCAACTTTTATTTTACCCTTCAATACCTGAAAAATATAGGCCGCATTTCCAATAATTGCATAAAGTGCTGCAAACAGAAGTAGGAAGTAAGGAGACAAGAATGGCATTTCAAAAGCATTGAAAAAGTTTGTCTTTTCAAAAATTCCATAATTAGCATAATAAGAGATGCCAAAAGCTAAAAGTAAAGCGGCTATAAATGAAAAAGCAGCCTTGCTTAGCATTTTAAAATTATTGCCCTTATACCGCATGAATTGTGTTGTTACAGCCAACAACAAGACTGCGATTCCAAACCATATACTGTATCTGTTGTAATGACTTACCGGATCAACAATAACTCGCTCGGTATTGAATATTTTGTTAACGACAGGCCATGAGGTATCGACAGCAATGAGCAAGGACACCAAAAACATGGTCAAAGAGCCAACAAATAACCAAAACTCTCTAGAGTAGGTCGGTTCTTCTTTTTCAGGATGCGGCATTTTATTCCATTTCACAATTAATAGAACAAAAGCAAGCAACATAAATGAAACTAGGAATACAATCAATTGACCTGACATTCCTAAATCAACGAAGGCATGGACAGAGGTATCTCCTAGAATTCCACTTCTTGTTAAGAAGGTAGAATACAAGATCAGAATAAAAGTAAGAATGTAAAATATAGAAGTCGCTCTCAAGGCATGACCTGAATGTTTGTAGGCCAACAATGTATGAAAACCACAAATGGAAATGATCCAAGGAACCAAGGAGGCGTTCTCCACTGGATCCCATGCCCAATAACCACCAAAACTCAAAGATTCATAAGCCCAAGCACCACCCATTAGAATTCCAACGCCTAAAAAGACGGAAGAGAACAAAGACCAACGCAAAGTAGGGTAGACCCATGATTTGCTGAAATCTCCATTCCACAGACCAGCAATTGTATAGGCAAAAGGCATAATGGTTGCAGCAAAACCCAAAAACAAAACTGGAGGATGAATAACCATCCAATAATTCTGAAGCAAGGGATTGAGACCATTGCCATCCACACCCTCCAAATAGTTCGGATTTAAGAAGGCTGGGTTAGCTGGCATAAAATCTCTCATTAAAATGAAAGGACTGCTGCCAATTTTATAACCAAAGAAATAGATTCCAATCAGCATGGCGGCCAAGAACACTTGTGTAATACTGATTACACTCATTACTGGACTTTCCCACTTCCCTGAAGTACTTATGGTGAAAAGCCCTAGTATCACATGCCAAAAGGTCCAAAGCAAGAAGCTTCCTTCTTGTCCTTCCCAAAAACAGGATACAATATAATGAACAGGTAGTTCAGTGGAAGAATGACTGAAAACATAATGATATTCAAAGTAATTGTTCCAAATCATCAGGAACAAAGTAGCAATGATACCAATAACTGAAAACCCATGAAGGGTAAAACAGACTCTTCCTAGGTTTTTCCAGGAGAGTTTTTCTTCTGGGTTTTCTTTATTGTTTGATATGAAATAGGCAATACTGGCGAGCAAAGCTGCAACCATACTAGTGATGGCGCAAAAATGACCAATATTACCAATTAGAAGATGTTCTCCTATAAATGTAATTTGATCCATTTGTTATGTCTGGGCTTTATATTCTTTAACTTCGTATTCCTTTTCCTCAAATTTCCCATCTTCATATTTGGAAGGACACTTTAATAATATTTTAGTAGCGTGAAATTCATCTCCGGCCATTGCACCATTTAAAACAACATCCTCCGATCTTTCAAAATCGGGTGGAGGTGGACCAGGATAAACCACCTTATTCTCCTTGCCTTCCTTATCAATTAAGAAAAATGAAAAATAATTGGGGTCTTTTAAGGGATCGTAGTGAATTTTCTTGTCTTTATTCAACAAACCAACAACCTGGTAAATTTTGCCCTCATTTTGTGAGGCTTTGTCAAAACCTGCATATGAACTGTAATTTCCAGAGGTGCTAACTATATAAACTATGGCAACAGCCATTAATATCAATAAGGCGATATGAGATTTTTTCATTTTGTGTGACTTCTCTTGTTTATTATATCTAATTCCTTGAAAGCCTACTTTTTCCGTTCAATATCGGTTAAAAAGGAAGCTGTTTTGTTCTTTAAATACTAAAACACGAAATTAATGCATTTTGTTGGATGATTTATCGTTTATCTTAATTGAAAAACAATTTGTCTTCTCAAAATGTTAGAATATTTTGAGATTCCATTATTTGTTTGAACCGCCAAGCTAAAATAACAACGGAATATCTCAGGAAAAAGTCAAAAATGCATTAACAGTTACAAGTATTTAATAAACATATTTAAAAATATTACCTTTGCACAAAAAATTAAGAATAAATCTATAAATACTAATATTATGAGCGAATTAACGCAAAAACTACCTTACAAAGTTAAGGACATTAGCCTCGCAAGCTGGGGAAGAAAAGAAATGGAATTGGCAGAAGCTGAAATGCCAGGTTTGATGTCTCTTCGTGATGAATTCAAAGGAAAGAATCCTTTAGCTGGCGCTAGAATCGCTGGATGTCTTCACATGACTATTCAAACTGCTGTTCTTATTGAAACACTTGTTGATCTTGGTGCTCAAGTTCAATGGTCTTCTTGTAACATCTTTTCAACGCAAGATCACGCTGCTTCTGCAATTGCTGAGGCTGGAGTTCCTGTTTATGCTTGGAAAGGATTGAACGAAGAAGAATTTGACTGGTGTATAGAGCAAACATTGGTTTTCCCTGATGGTCAGCCATTGAACATGATTTTGGACGATGGTGGTGATTTGACCAACATGGTTTTGGATAGATTCCCAGAAATGGTTCCTGGTATCAAAGGATTGTCTGAAGAAACTACAACTGGTGTTCACCGTTTATATGAAAGAATGAAGAATGGTACTTTAACTATGCCTGCTATCAACATCAATGATTCGGTTACAAAATCTAAGTTTGACAACAAATACGGATGTAAAGAATCTTGTGTAGATGCGATTCGTCGTGCTACAGATGTGATGATTGCTGGTAAAGTTGCTGTTGTTGCTGGATATGGTGATGTTGGTAAAGGTTCTGCTGCTTCTTTAGCAGGTGCTGGAGCTAGAGTAATTGTTACTGAAATCGATCCTATTTGTGCTTTACAAGCTGCAATGGACGGTTTTGAAGTTAAGAAAATGACGACTTGTATTCCTGAGGCTAACATCGTTGTTACTGCCACTGGAAACAAAGACATTTTAACAGGAGAACATTTCAAGTTGATGAAAGACAAAACAATTGTTTGTAACATCGGACACTTTGATAATGAAATTGATGTTGCTTGGTTGCATGAAAATGCAGGTTCAACAAAAGTTGAGATCAAGCCACAAGTTGACAAATATACTATTGATGGCAAAGACATCATTCTTTTAGCTGAAGGTAGATTGGTTAACTTGGGTTGTGCTACAGGTCACCCATCATTCGTAATGTCAAACTCTTTCACTAACCAAGTTTTGGCTCAATTAGAATTGTGGCAAAATACGGATAAGTATGAAAACAAAGTTTACATGCTTCCTAAGCACCTTGATGAGAAAGTTGCTCGTTTGCACTTAGCTAAAATTGGTGTTGAATTAGAAGAATTGTCTAAAGATCAAGCTGATTACATCGGCGTGAAAGCTGAAGGACCATTCAAGCCAGAATATTACAGATACTAAACTTTAGTACTCTTTTGAAATATAGAAGCCGCAGAGAATTTTTTCTCTGCGGCTTTTTTGTGTGTTGATTTCATTAATTCTAGTATATTTTACCTTCGTTTTCTTCGTGGCTAAGTGTCTTCGTGTTCATTTCCACAAATAAACTGGACATGTAAGACGAAACATAAAGCTTGCATCTATCCCAAATTGCTTACTTTTACTGATTATCAAATCTTAATCGACTAAATGCCAAGTTCGACCCTGAAAAAATTCTTGCCTGTAATCATAATGATGGGCATGCTCACCATTATGGGATTGGGTCTAAAATTAAACGGAACCGATGTTTTCTGGCCAGGTTATTTTGCCATGATGTTTTTTTATGGATTGATTTTCTACTTAGGAACTTTCGCCGCAAGAAAAAAGGAAACAGAAAGTACAGATGATGTTTTATTAGCAGGAAGAGGGATCCCATTAGGAATTGCGGTTTTTACAATGGGGGCAACATGGGTTGGAGGAGGCTATATAAACGGAACAGCAGAATATACCAGTTCTTACGGCTTGGCATGGGTGCAAGCTCCTTGGGGTTATGCCATGAGCTTGGTCATTGGTGGAATATTCTTTGCAAAAAAAATGCGTAGATTCCGATTTAAGACCATGTTAGATCCATTGGAACAGCGGTTTGGAAAAAGAATGACAGCCTTGTTATTCATTCCAGCTTTGACTGGTGAAATATTTTGGTCCGCAGCGATTTTAACTGCTCTTGGGACGACTTTTGCAACCGTACTCGGATTGGATTTTCAAAGCTCCATTATTGTATCTGCTGTCATTGCCATTTCCTACACTGCCATTGGTGGATTATGGTCAGTTGCTTACACAGATGTTCTTCAAATGTTCTTATTATTGGGAGGCTTGTTTTTGGTCATTCCATTTGCATTAGACAGTGTAGGAGGTTGGGATCTTGCTTGGTCAGCTTATGTTGAAAAGAAGGGTGCTTTGGCTACCTTGTTTCCCCCGATTGATGGGTGGAGACATCCTGATTGGGGCAATTACTTTTGGCAATGGTGGGATTATGCCTTCCTGTTGATTTTTGGTGGAATTCCTTGGCAGGTTTACTTTCAAAGAGTACTTTCAGCTCGTTCCGAAAATGCGGCTCGTTGGCTCTCTTTTCTTGCTGCAATTATTTGCTTGATTGCCGCAATTCCTGCTGTCATTATTGGTGTGGTGGGTGATGTAGCAGTATGGTCTGACTTTGGAGTAGAGGCGCCGGAAGAGGCAGCCATGATCTTGCCGTATGTATTTAGATATTTGACGAATCCTGTAGTGGCGACCATTGGTTTGGGAGCAATAGCGGCAGCTGTAATGTCTTCGGTGGATTCATCGATTTTGAGTGCTTCTTCATTGGCCAGTTGGAATGTTTACAGACCCTTGATTAAGCCACAGATAAGTCCTGAGAATTTGGCAAAAGTTATTAAGAAATGCATTTGGATAATTGGTATTGCAGCCACATTGTTGGCATTGAAAGTTCAAAGTGTTTATGCCTTATGGTTTCTTTGCAGTGATTTTGTATTTTGTATATTGTTCCCTCAATTGGTTTGTGCATTGTTTGATAAAAAGGCCAATTTTTACGGTTCAGCAGCTGGTTTGCTGGTTTCTTTTATATTGAGATTCGGTGGAGGAGAAGCAACCTTGAATATTCCTCAGATCATTCCTTACCCAATGGTGGAGGATGGAATGGTTTTGTTTCCATTCAGATCTTTAGCGATGGTGTCGGGATTGATTACAATTATGATTGTGTCGAGACTGACACAGAAGATTTGTCCTGCTGCGGAGTTAATTCAGGCGGAGGGGTAGATGGTAAGGCTTTTGGCTCTTAGCTATTGGCCGTTGGCTAGCAGTTAATTTGTAGAATGAAATTTCATAAAGGATGATTAATTGGTCGTTTAATATTTTATTGCTAATTGCTTTCGGCTGTATATTGTTTTCATGCAATTCCCAAACCTAGGTGAAGCTTCCGAGCTTCTCCTTAATATTTGGAAG
>CALBCY010000234.1 GCA_937927195.1 uncultured Chitinophagales bacterium | reverse complement strand
TGCCAAAGCGATTTCCTTGGTTCCGTTTGAGAAAGCGTCCATTTCAAAAACACCCATTGGACCATTCCACAAGATGATTTTTGATTTTAGAATGATTTTTTTGTAATCATTTACAGCTTTAGGACCTATATCAAGACCCATCCATCCCTTTGAAATTTTATCACTGTCTTGGATCTTCGTTTTTGCCTTGGCATTAAAATCATCGGCAGCGACAGAATCCTTTGGAAGCAAAATCTTAACGCCTTTCTTTTTTGCTTTGGCTAACAAAGTACTTGCAAGTTTTAAATGTTCTTCTTCTACTAAGGACTTGCCGACCTTTCCGCCTTTCGCTTTGAAAAAGGTGTATGCCATTGCTCCACCAATCAATATATTGTCTGCTTTGTCAAGCAGGTTTTCTATTAATTGAATTTTATCTGAAACTTTTGCTCCTCCCAAAATAGCGGTGAAAGGTTTTGCTTTATTCTCTAATACATTCTTTGCGCTTTGAACCTCAGCAGTCATCAATGCACCTGGCATGATGTTCTTCTTTGGAAAAAATTTGGCGACGATTGCAGTAGAAGCATGTGCACGATGTGCAGTTCCGAAAGCGTCGTTGACATAAACATCACAACCAAGTTCAGCTAACTGTTTTGCAAAGTCTTCGTCTCCAGCTTTCTCTCTTGGATCAAACCTTAAGTTTTCAAGAACAAGAACATCTCCCATTTCCATGCTCGCGATGCTTTTTTTGACCAATGCCCCGACAGTTGCTGGAACAAATTGAATTTTGCGCTCAAGTAAAATGCACAATTCATTTAAAATATTTTTTAGAGAGAAGGCTTTTGATTTTTTGCCTTTGGGTCTGCCTAGGTGGGACATTAATACAACTGATCCTCCATCCTTTAGAATTTTATGAATCGTTGGCAATGCGGCCATTATTCTAGTATTGTCGTTTACTTTGAGCTTGTCGTTTAGAGGGACATTGAAGTCTACTCTTACTAATGCTTTTTGACCTTTAAAGTTATGTTTTTTGAAGTTACGCATGTTATTGTTTTAATAGGCTTTTGGCAATTGGCCTTTAGCCTTTGGCATTATTTTTTGATGTGTGGCTTTTGGATATTTGGTTAATAGCTAAAGGCCAAGATCCAAGGGCTTGACTTTTCTTCATTAAAAATCCGAATTTCATTTCTGAAATTCGGATTCTATTTTTCGTTTTAACAACTCATAAGCTCTTAAGCCATTTGGCTAATAAGCTGAGCGATTCTGTTTGAGTAACCTGCTTCATTGTCATACCAAGCAAGGATACGAACCATGTTTTTCATTACCTTGGTTAAAGGAGCATCGAAAATACATGAATATGGGTTCCCAACAATATCAGAAGAAACGATTGCTTCTTCATTGTATTGAATTACTCCGTGGAAAGCTCCTTTAGCGGCTGCGTTTTTGAAAGCTTTGTTGATTGAAGCAACAGTTGCTTTTTTCTTTACAATTGCATTTAACTCAGTAATTGATCCAGTTAATACTGGTACTCTCATTGCTGATCCATCCAATTTTCCTTTTAAGTGTGGCAATACCTTTGCTACGGCGATGGCAGCACCAGTCGAAGTAGGAACGATGTTTAAAGCAGCAGCTCTTGCTCTTCTCAAATCCTTGTGCGGTGCATCGTGGATTCTTTGATCGGCTGTATAAGCATGTGTGGTAGTCATTAAGCCATACTCAACTCCGAAGTTGTCGTCCAGGACCTTGACCATTGGTGCAAGACAGTTGGTTGTGCATGAAGCGTTTGAAACAATTTTGGTTCTTTTATCCAAAGTATCATCATTCACACCAATTACAACTGTTTTTACTTCAGCAGAACCACTTGCAGGAGCGGATATTACTACACGCTTAGCTCCGGCCTTGATGTGCTTTGATGCACCTTCTTTAGAACGGAAAGCACCTGTTGCTTCCAAAACGATGTGCACACCTAATTTTTTCCAAGGAAGTTTTTCTGGATCTCTTTCAGAGAAAGCATTGATTTTATGGCCATTGATTGAGATTGACTTTTCATCAGAAGAAACATCTCCACCAAAGATTCCGTGAGCGGTATCATATTTAAAAAGGTGAGCGAGCGTTGCATTGTCGGTCAGGTCATTGATAGCGACGATTTCCACATCCGGGTTATTCATTAAAATACGCGCGGTCAGTCGACCAATTCTTCCAAAACCGTTAATTGCTACTTTTGTTGGCATTATTATTTTATTAAAAGGTTATAAATGAAACACTTTTATGTTTATCGATAATTAAGACCTCTGTTTTACTAAAGGTAATTGTGTTTTTATTAGATTTTATTTAAGAAGCTGCAAATTTCGCTAAAAAATGTTTAATAAAATAGAAAGACGGGCAAATATGTAGCGTTTCAAATAATAAATAACATATAGTTAATATTGCAGGCTATTTGTGATTTTGATATAAAACGGTGAAACATAGCCTACTTAGCAGGAAGAAATTGATTTGAAAGCGGGATGTGGATAATTCTCTGAGAAAAAAATAATAAATTTCCTCTAAATTTTATGAGAAATTAAAATGACCTATTATATTTGCATCGCTTTAGAAAAGAGCAATACTTTTGGCCCGTTCGTCTAGGGGTTAGGACGCCAGGTTTTCATCCTGGTAACAGGGGTTCGATTCCCCTACGGGCTACTTTTAAAGTTTAGAAACCGTTGAATATCAATCTTTTTAGATTGAAGTTCAGCGGTTTTTTTGTTTTTGAAACCCGCTTACAGTTTAACTTTACAGATTCTTTCCTCCAGAGAAAAAAAATCACAGTATTTTATTGAAAAATAATTAGATTATCTTTTTAGTCTATATTTTTGATAAACTATCCACAAATGAAAAACATCAGTAAAAGTTCAGCCATTATTCAAAAGGAAAAACAAATCAAACTGCTGGAAGCTAGCAAAAAGAAGATTTCCGCCCAAATTAAACGGAACAAGACCATGCTGGCCAATTTGAAATCCCAAATAGACGAAATGGGGAGAGAACAGGCCAATAATTTGCAAAGAATGATGGACGTTTCAAAGATCGTTAAGGAAATCAAAAACCTTTTCGCTAAATTACTAAAATCAAAAAAAATCAAAAAATCGGACAAACAAGAAATTGAAGAATTTTCATATGCTATTGATGATCTAAACGATGGAATGGAACCATTAGATGAATTAAATCAAGTATTCGAGGAAATGAAAAATGAAAAGGATTTTGAAGATTTCTTTTCAGAAAAAGAACAGCAAAAATCTCAAATGAATTTGTTCGAGGAGTTCGAAGTTGAAATGGACGAAAAGGATGCCAAAGAATTTAGAAAATTGTTCCTGAAATTAATCAAACAAGCCCACCCGGATCTGGCTAAAAATAAAAAGGAAGAGAAAATCTTTAATTCAATATCAATTCAATTGAATCAAGCCAAAAAAAGAGGAGATTACGACGCTTTATTAAAGATCCAAAAAGAATTGTCGGAAATGGATTTTGATAATCTAGAAATGGAAGATTCATATTTGCCCTTGACAGATTTGCTTGACGATCGCATTACCATTATGGAAACTGAGATTAATGCTTTAAAACGGCAATTGGCAAGGCTCAAGATGGAATTAAAAGAGGTGAGATCTTCTGATTTTGGGCAATTTCACAAGCAAACCAAAAAGCAAAAAAAGTATCATGGGCAGGACATGAATAATTCCCAACTAGAAGGGCAAGAAATGCATGAGGAGCTTAAAGAATTAAAAAAATGCTTGGAAGATTATCTAAAGACAGGAAAAAGACCGGAAAATTTTGAAAGGTTTTTTGTACAGGCCGACTTCCCATTTGATGAAAGTATGTTTGACGAATTCGATCCGGAAGAAGCCGACGAGGATGAACTTGTTGACATGCTTGATTTTTTAAGTAATATTATGCATTCTATGAATGAAGAGAAACCGAAAAAAAGGAAGTCAAGGAAGAAACGGAAGTAATGGAAGTAACATTAGGCATCCGCACCAAAACGGCAGCTTGGACTATGACTCTCTTTATGGTGTTGGTATAGTAAGTCAAGCTGCATATTGGTATCGCACCACCCGCCACCTTTCCTTTGATCAGTAAAATCCCTTTGCCAAGGAATTCGGCAAAAGGATTTCTTTTAGCTTCGATCCATAGGAAAAAATTGTTTCTAACAAATTTCCCCATGACTGGTCTTCATTTTTTTTCAAGGACTGATTAAAAATGAATATTCAATCCAAATCTTAAAGTGCTCATTGAAAGATCTAGACCAAAACTAGAACTTGAATCTTTAGAGTAACCACCAAATGTCGATTCGAATTCCACCTTCTCACTTCTTGAATTGAAACCCAAATTACCAAAATGAGCATTCATAGAAAATGAATCTGAAAACTTATAGAGCACTCCAGGATGTATGTAGGCACCAAAACCAGAAATTTTACTTTCATCTATATCCGTGTCTATCGTCCCATCAAATCTCTCTCGAATGTCAACAAATTTGTTCTTGCCAAATTTTGGCCCAACATTTAACTGACCATAAACAACAAAATCATCTGTCACATTTGCTGAATAACGAACAAATGGTAAAATATCTATTTCACTCATTGTCGAAGTCTCCTTGTCAATAGACTCCGCCTCCTCTTCTAATTCTTTGTATCTGGTCATTGAAAAAACCACACCAACACATAAATTTTCGTTCAAATCAAAACCAATGGTTGGAGCAAGCGTAAGATTGGAAATTTTAGGCCCCTCCGACTCATTTATTTCTGTACCAATCACTGTGGTGGATTTCGTTTTTTCACTATTAAAACCAAGCTCAATGCTTGTCCAAACCTGAGCATTTACGCCTGAAACAAATCCCAATAATAAAAATAAAATCAATACTTTTTTCATGATGCAATCTTTTAGATAATTAAATATTTAGCAATAGTGTTTCTATATCCAAATGCCAAAAAACGGCATTGAATTTAATTTTAAACATAGGCTTACTACTTCACTTTATAAAAAAGCAAAAAATAGTAACAAAAACAATAAGTTTATGATTGCTATTCATCGTCTAGAATATCAACAACCCAAACGCTTAATTCTATCTAATGACTACTCTTAAGGCAGGTTAACCCATAAGCTATAAAATCACTAAATTTTGTTGAAGATCAGGAAACATCTTCTACAATTTTCAAAACTAAGTCAACAATTATAAATCTAAGTAAAATCATTGAAAATCAAAAAAAATAAATCATTAATATTGATCAATTCCATCCCGCTGTATTTATAGGCCATCCCTCACGCCGCTTTTTCGCAAAAAAAACTTATGTACCGAGGAGAAATATTTTACAGAAAAATTGCTGGTCCGATGCATTTGAAGCCATCAAGCCCATTCGCAATTGGCTATTAGAATCCATGTTTCCATTGCTCGATAAATTCAAAAAAACGTGTTTGCAATTGTTTTGGAGAACAGCATTTTACTATAAACATCAATACTGGAACTGGTAATACTTTTGAATCTATCGATATTGAAGAAATAAAATACAATCTAAAAGTGAGAGATGGATAAATAGAAAGATTTATGTACTGTTTTTCCAACACAAACTTATAAATCTCAAAAAAAAGAGCCACCGTTTCAAAATTGAAACGGTGGCTCTCCTCTTTGGTTTGATTAATTTTGACTTTTGCCACTTAAATGGCCGGGCGAAACTGATATAACTTCAGAGTTCGCTATAGTTTGTCTTCAAACCATAAAAGGTTAAAACAAACTTATTATAGTGCTATCACCTCGTCAGCTGCAGCCATATCAAGGTTGTACTGCTTACGACCACCTTCGTAATCTTCCCATGGCGCGATGTGCTCCAATTCTTCTTCACCAGTTTCTTCATCAATAACTGTTTCAGTAGCCCAATCAGTTTTGTCCGGCTTCCCTGCCCAACTTGGCTTACCACCTCCAACTACTTGAATTTTCTGGTCATTTGTCAATGTGAAATTTTCAAATTGCTTAATCATCTGTATAAAAATTTATGTGTTAAAAAATAAAAATTTTCAGTTTGCATTCCCATGAATGCCATTAAACCTTAAAGGTTTTTACACTGGCATTTCTTCACCAGCAGCCATATCAAGGTTGTACTGCTTACGACCACCTTCGTAATCTGCCCAAGGAGCAATGTACTCCAATTCTTCTTCACCAGTTTCTTCATCGATAACTGTTTCAGTAGCCCAATCAGTTTTGTCCGGCTTTCCTGCCCAACTTGGCTTACCACCTCCAACTACTTGAATTTTCTGGTCATTTGTCAATGTGAAATTTTCAAATTGCTTAATCATCTGTATAAAATTTTATGTGTTAAAAAATATTTTCTTTTTTACGTACCTCTCCCACTAAAATTTTAGCTTCGCTAAAATTTTTCAATCTATTTTTCAATATAAATCCATTGGCATATTTATACCTTAAAAGACTAAATTGAAGCATACTCACAGTATGAGTAAAACTGACAGAAGTATTAATTCCTGACAGACCATAAATAATAATTGGGTAAAATTAATGGTAATGAAAGTATCCGTGTAGTGTATGTTTTGAATATGAAGTTTTCTGGAGGGAGCAATTCAGTTTAAAACTTCTTTCACTGAATCGATACAAACTTAAACGTAATTTTCTAAAATCACAAATATTTTTATTAACAATTGATCAACAAAAGGAAAAATGTTTCATAGTAAATAATTTAATATAGTTAACTGTTTGAAAACAAGGTTCTTTCCTGTCTAAACTATTTCAGAAAAAATTTCAAAATAAAAGTTAACATGATTGACATTGGTTTCCTTTAATAAACATTACAAAATTTTTTATTTTAGTATTTCACAAAAACGAACGCATCACCTTCGCCAATCCATTCACATCATAATTCAAATGCTGTGCACCATCAACATACAAAGTCGTTCCGTTGATGTAACTGGCCAAATCACTCGCCATAAACCCAACAGCATTCGCAATCTCTTCGACCGTTCCAAAGCGCCTGGCAGGGATCAACTTCTTCGCCTCTTCAAAAAAGGCCTGAACCTGTGGCGGATATTGATCCAATCCCGATGACTCAATAATCCCCGGAGCTATGGCATTGATCCTTATATTGTGATCGGCCCATTCCACCGCCAAGGTCTTGGTCAGATTTTCCACGCCCGCTCTCGCTGCTCCCGTATGAATCATCCCCGGAAAGCCTCGCAAGATATTAGCGATGATGTTGACAACGACTCCTTCTTTTTGTGGAATAAAAAAAGCATTGGCCATTTCACGCGTCATAAAAAAGGTCCCATTCAAATTGTTATTGATCACCGCATTCCAACCTTTGTCATTCAACATCTCCGCCAGAACGGGAAACTGCCCTCCCGCATTGTTAATCAATATATCCAAGCGCCCATGTCGCTCTTTAATCTGTGTCGCCAATTCCTGAATCTGATCCGTCTGACGAATATCACAAGCTTTGAAATCAATTTCACCAAACTCACTGAGTTCCTCAGCAGCCTTCTTAAGCGGCTCTTCTTTCCTAGAGGCTATCGTCACCTTGGCACCTTGTTG
>CALBCY010000233.1 GCA_937927195.1 uncultured Chitinophagales bacterium | reverse complement strand
GCTTCAACTTTTTTGTAAAAAGTCCCATCTCTCCATCTGAAAGACGGGACCTTTTAAAACACCAGAGAAAAAGACAAATTACCCACTAAATTGCCTTGTTTTTTTTTGTGGCCTTCGGCCGGTATTGGGTTTTGATTATTGGGTTCTCGCCCAGTTTGTTTTATATGTTTTTTAGCGTCCCAACGCCTTGCATTTAAATTAAAGACCTATTGAATCAGTAATTTATTTCGACTTCAACTTATTCTTCCGCTTCAACTGATTTGTAAAAAGTCCCATCTCTCCATCTGAAAGACGGGACCTTTTAAAACACCAGAGAAAAAGACAAATTACCCACTAAATTGCCTTGTTTTTTTGAGTAAAGGCCTTTGGCTTTTAGCTATTGGCCTTTGGTTTTTATTTAATTCATTCATTCATTCATCCATTGATTTTGCTAAAAGGTTGTTGGCTTTAAGCCTTTATTCTATTAAGCATTTAAAAAAAAAGCCCACCCGTAAAACCCCTAAACGGGTGGACTATTAAATTTGGAAACCCATTCCCAAAGCATATAATTTTTTTATTTTCAGCTAACAGCTAACAGCTAAGAAAAAGTTTTAGAATCAACCCGCCACGAAGGACGGGTTGATCATTTACTAAAAACACTGAAGAAAAAGACAAATTACCCATTAACATGCCTGTTTTTTATTTTACCATAGAACCTTTTGATATGGCGTTTCTTTCGAATTAAGATCAAATCCAACCATCACTTCATGCGTTCCAGCTGTATAATATCCCAAGCCTTTTAGTGTAAGGTCATAGGCATATCCAACTTTTACTCCATTGTCCATTTTATAAGCGGCTTGGAAGTTGATTGATTCAGGTTTGATTATTTCATTAGATCTGTATGTTGCTCCGAACCAAACTTGATCTTTGATTACAAGACTTGCGTTTAAACTTATTTCAATAGGTTTTTCTGCAGGAATGTATTGAAGCAATACATTGGGTCTAAAATCCAAATCTTCGTTGATCTCAAAACTGGCTCCAGTTGTCAACATAAATTCCATGTAGTTGTTTCTTAAGCGTTGTTCTTCGTGTATGTTTTTGCTTTCTTTTTGATAGGTAAGCAAATGTGGAACAGAAAAGCCTAAGTAGAAGTCTTTGTTGTAGTACAACACTCCTGCTCCAAAGTTTGGCGATACTGATTTTCTATCTTCTGAGAAAGAGTCATCGTATACTCCTTCAGGAGTTTCTATTTGAGTCAACATAGATCTGAAAAAAGTTGCTCCACCCTGAATTCCTGCTGATAAAATTCCATTTTGTAAAGGTATTTTATAGGCATAACTGGCAAACAAATTTGTCCTTTGATCTACTCCAATTTTATCGTGTTCGAACATTAGTCCCAAACCTACTTTTTCTCTTCTTCCAAATGCATCATTTATTCCAATTGAAATTTGCTGTGGAGCACCATCTATTTGTGTCCATTGATTTCTGTAAAATGCTGTTAAACTAGTCGTTTCTTTTACTCCTGAATAAGCAGGGTTTACTCGCATGCCGTTTAACATAAATTGACTATAGCGGGTATCTTGTTGTCCAAAGACAGAAACTGAGCTGAAAATTACTATGATGGTAATGATCGCAAAAATTATATTCTGAATTATATTATTCATTTTTCTGGTTTTTCTTTAAAAGAGGGTGGCAATAAAGCTTGCCACCCTTTAAACATTATTAAAACAAAATCACTCTTAATACTCTACTCTAATGCTACCGGATTTTTCTATCAGACTATTGTCTTTTGAAATGATTAGAACATAAAAGTATGTTCCCTCCGGTACGTAATTTCCTGAATTGTCATCCTTTCCAGTCCACGCTCGATCATTGGTATAGTCTTCTACTATGTAAACTATTTCACCAAAACGATTGAAGACTTTGAAATCTACATTGTGATCTTCAAAACAATTGTCAAGTGCTTTCATTGTAAATGTTTCATTCACACCATCTCCGTTCGGAGAGAAGCCATTTGGCAATCCAAGACCTAAACAATCATCGTGATCTCCAACATCCAATCTCACAGTTGTCACATCGCAAGATTCTCCACAACAAATTTCATAAGCAAAAGAAACCTCTCCAGTAAATCCACTTTGTGGTTCATAATTAATCAAGCCTGAATTGGTAATGCTAACAAAACCATTGCCTGGTGGATTGATGATTGTAAGCATCGGTGAACAACCATTTGGATATTGATCATTGTTCAATACATCAAGAGCTATTATTTCTCCATTTGTAATTGACAAGCTATCTTCTTGAGCATCCAATAAAACTAGACCAGCATCTACATAAACAAAAACTGTCGCTGTTGATGTGCCTCCGTTTCCGTCGCAAATCGTGTAAGTAAATATATCCGTTCCTGAGAATCCAGTATTTGGCGTATAAGTAAATATTCCATTGTTTAATAGAATATTTCCATTAAGCGGAAGGGTATTCTCGCAGATGTAAATATTGTCACCATCAGGATCAAAATCATTGCCTAAAACATTGATTGTCACATTTATGTTTTCCTCAGTGCTGGCAGAATCATCCACTGCATTTGGCGTGTCATTGTCACAATCATCATCTATAGAAATGACAGCTGTAACAGTTACACAACCGGTTCCATTGCAGGCTGTAATGTTTACAACCTCTGTTCCTGAGCTGTTGAAAGGTGTGTATGAAATGCATGTTTCATTGGTGATTTCATGAACACAACCAGTAACAGCTTCTATCTCTGTGATTCCTAATGGCCCTTGCAATCCGCAGAAATCAGGGCAAATCAATACTTCTGTAACTGGTTCAGTACAGTAGTAAATTGTATCGCATGAAACTGGTGTTATTTCATTACAAGCGTAAGGTGATGTAATCGTTGCCGAGTTGCATGAACTTGGAACACCAGGTGTCAAGTTGCTCACGGTGAAAGTTACGTTACCACTTGTATTGGTTGCTGCAGTGTAAGAATTTCCTGTACCTGTATTCCCCATATCATCAAACCAAGTCGCGCTGTAATTTGGACAGAAGTCAGCCAATTCAATTGTGCATCCACCGTCCAGAATGTTTACTCCTGAATTAATCAAAGGATAAACCTGAACCAAAATGGTCGAAGAAGTAATCGAAGTACATGCACCATTAGCAGGTGTATACACCGCATAGAATCCTTGTGTTTCTCCAGCACAGTTCGTGGTGAAAAGATTCACATTGTTAGGATTGGCAATTGCTGTTCCATTGATATTGTACCATTGAAGACTTCCGCCGTCTCCAGCATTTATATCTATTCCTAAGTTTACACTTCCACCACTACATACGATCTCTGGGAAGGCTACAGGATTGACAATTTCTGGACAGTTTACAGAAGAACAATCGAAGGTTCCTGTGAAACTTGCATTGTTGCAAGAAGTAGGAACTCCAAAGGTTTGATTGCTAACAGTGAAGCTTACCTGACCACTTTGGCCTTGCGTCGCATTGTAAGTGTTTCCACTTCCGCTGTTACCGAAACTATCTGTCCAACTTACTCCAAAGTTTTCACAGTAATTAGTTAATTGTACTGAACATTCATCAGTACCTGTGCTAATGCCAGCATTTATTTCAGGATAAACCTGAACCAATGTCGTCATGGATGAAATACTTGGACAAGCGCCATTTGCTGGTGTATAGATTGCATAATAACCTAAAGTACCTCCAGTACAGCTTTCAGTATTTGCCAGTACACTATTTGGATTGTTGATTAACTCGCCATTGGTGTCATACCAAGCAAGAGAACCACCGTCTCCGTTTACAATACTTACAGAAAGGCTTACCAAGTCTCCACTACAAACAACTGGTGGAACAGCTTGTGCATTTTCAAGTCCAACCAAACATTCTGTTTGTTCAGAGCAGTTGAAGCTGCTTGTAAAGCTTTCCATTGAACATCCTGCAGGAGCATTCGGATTGCTCACTGTGAAAGTTACCATTCCGTTCGTGCCGTTCGTTGCATTGTAAACATCTCCACTTCCTGCGTTTCCTAAGTTGTCAGTCCAAGAAACATTGTAACTTGAACAGTAATCATCTAGATCAACTACACAGTCTTCTGTGTTTAGATCGAATGTTGCTGAAATTTCAGGATGAACAACTATATAAGCCAAAGGCGAAGTATAAACAGGACAAGATGGATTGCTAGGCGTGTAAACTGCATAGTAACCAAACTGGCCTCCGAAGCAATTGTCCACATCGATCATGATGTTGTCAAAGCTGGTCAATTCATTTCCACTCTGATCAAACCATTGAATGGTTCCACCATCTCCATTGTTCAAACCAACTGTCAAACTGAATGGTTGGCCTTCACAAATGATTGAAGGTGAACAAACCGGGTTGTCCAACATTGGACAAGAAATCTCTTCCTGACAATTGAATGATCCCGAGTAAGTAGCAGAGTTACATCCTGCCGGTGCATCTGGATTTGTTATCGTGAAAGTTACGGTTCCACCTGTGTTTGAATCAGCATTGTAAGTTGCTCCTGTTCCAGCATTCCCGATGTTGTCTGTCCAGTTTACATTGTAATTGGTACAGAAATCATAAAGGTAAACCTGACATTCAGATGCATTAACCAATGCGTCAACCTGTGGATAAACATTTACATAAACTGTTTGAGAAGTAATATTCGCACAGTTGTTATTTGCTGGTGTATATATTGCGTAATAACCATAAGCAAAAGTGCTGCATGAATTATTACTCGCTGTTACACTGCTAGGATTTGAAACTGGCGAACCAGTTTGATCATACCATTGTAAGCTTCCACCGTCACCATCAGTAATGTTGATTGACAAACCGAAAGGCTGTCCCTCACAAACAGTATTGAGTGTTGATTGAGGTGTTGACAATACTGGACAAGCTGTAGTTGCTGCACAGTTGAAATTGCCACTGAAACTTGCAGTTTGACAATTTGTTGGTGCTGCTGGATTTGTAACTGTGAAAGTTACATTTCCACTTTGACCTTGTGTGGCATTGTAAGTAGAGCCAGCTCCAGAGTTGCCTAGGTTGTCTGACCATATTACATTGTAGTTTGTACAGTAGTCTGCCAAATAAACCTGACAGTCATTACTTATTGCGTTCGCAGTTATCTGTGGATATGAAATTACATTAACCAATCCAGAAGTTATGCTTGCACAACTTGAATTTGAAGGTGTATAAATTGCATAGTAAGCATTGGCTGAACCATTGCAATCGCTTTCATTTATGGCAACATTTGCTGGATTGCTTACAAGCATTCCACTTTGTGTATACCAAGCCAATGAACCACCATCACCATTGTTGATGTTGACATTCAAGCTGAATGATTGTCCAGCACAAACTGCATTAGCAGAACTTGTTGGATTGTTCAAACTTGGACAAGGTGTAGCTGCAGCGCAATTAAAGTTTCCGCTGTATGTTCCAACATTGCATCCTGCTGGAGCATTTGGATTTGTTACAGTGAAAGTAACCAATCCGCTTTGTCCTTCATTTGCATTGTAAGTAGAACCAGTTCCGCTATTTCCAAAGTTGTTTACCCAATTTACTTCGTATCCAGGGCAAATATCTGTTACATAAACTTGACAATCTGTTTCAACCAATGCAGCAGATACTTGTGAGTATACCGTTGCATAAGTTAATTCAGTTGTTACAATTGCACAAGCACTATTCGCTGGTGTATATGTTGCATAAAATCCAACTGCAAAACCAGAACATGAAGTATTGGTCAAGCTAACATTTGAAGGATCAGCAATAGGATTGCCCATTTCATCGTACCAGTTAATCGTTCCATTGTCCGGACTGCTAATGCTTGCATTCAGCGCAAATGTTTGTCCACTGCAAACGACAGGTGGATTACAAACTGGTGCGTAGATTGAAGGACAAGCAACAGGCTCTGGACAATTGAATGGCTGGCTGAAGCTTCCACTCTGACAAGCTGCTGGTGCATTAGGATTGCTTACTGTGAAAGTAACTGTACCTGATTGACCAACACTAGCAATGTAGTTGTCACCTGTTCCATTGTTGCCTAGATTATCTGTCCAAGTAACATTGAAATTCGAACAGAAGTCATCTAAATCAACCTGACAGTCATTGCCACTAATTGTAGCTGTTATTTCAGGATGAACAGTAACCGTTACCGGAGTTGATGAAAGCGTTGTGCATGTACCTTGTCCAGGAGTGTAAACAGCATAGTAGCTGTAAGTAGCTCCACAGTCATTGTTTGTGAGCACAACACTTGATGGATTTGAAACCGGAGTTCCAAACTGATCAAACCAAGCAAGTGATCCGCCATCGTCATTGATTATGTTTACTGAAAGTGAAATGCTTTGACCGCTGCAAATTGAAGCAGAGCTGATCGAAGGTGTTTCCATTTCAGGACAAACGATTTCAATAGCCTCAATTGTAATTGGTGCTGGATCATGGTCATCCTCATCATTCGGATCGGTTGTCGCATTGTCATTTGGTGTGCCATCATTTCCAGCATTGCTGTCTGGGAATGAATCGATATCATCTCCTTCCATTCCATTGTCATCTTCAGCATAAGCAATTTCGGCGAAGTTTGTAATGACTCCTGTGAAGCTTGCTGTTACTGTGAAATTAATGGTTACAGATGTGTTTCCGTTTGGAGCAATAGGACCAGCGATTGTCGTTGTTGCAATTCCACCAGACTGAGCCCAAGCAGCATCTGCTAAAGTCAAACCATTAGGAATGTAATCTGCAATCTGAATATTCTGAGCAGTAATGTCTCCTTGGTTGTAAACTGTAATTGTAAAGTTAACTTGATCGCCAACTGAAACTACTGAGTTTTGTCCAGGGCTTAGAACTTTCATCAAAGCAAGGTCAAAAATCTCTTCAATTTCAACGGTTACTGATGCTGGATCATGATCATCTTCATCATTCGGATCGGTTGTCGCATTGTCATTTGCTGTGCCATCGTTTCCTGCATTGCTGTCTGGGGTTGAATCTACATCATCTCCGTCCATACCGTTGTCATCTTCGGCAGAGGCAATCTCTGCAAAGTTTGTGATTGTTCCTGCGGTGTTTGCTGTTGTTGTGAAATTGATGCTTACGGTTTCATTTCCATTAGGAGCGATTGGGCCAGGAATGGTCGTTGTCGCAATTCCACCAGATTGAGCCCAAGCAGCATCTGCTAAAGTCAAACCATTAGGAATGTAATCTGCAATTTGGATGTTCTGAGCTGTGATGTCTCCTTGGTTGTAAACCGTAATTGTAAAGCTAACTGGATCACCAGGCGATACAACAGCATTTTGACCAGGACTTAAAACCTTTGTCAAAGCCAAATCAAATATAGGATCGTCAGCACAGTTGAAGTTTCCAACAAAATTCATGTTGTTACAAGCTGCAGGAGCAGTTGGGTTTGTAACAGTAAATGTTACTGAACCATTTGTCCCTGTAGCTGCCTGATAGGTGTTTCCAGTTCCTGATTGACCAAGACTGTTTACCCATGAAACATTGAAGTTGTCACAAATATCCAATACTGAAACTGCACATTCTGATTCTGTTAGTGTTCCTGCGATGCTTGGATGAACCGTTACATAAACAATGTCTCCACTGTATATTGGACATTCAGTATCCGCAGGTTGGTATTCAGGATAGTATCCAATTTCAACAGCTGTACAAGTTGTATTTGCTGCTGTTACTGAAGTAGGATCAACGATGTTGCCATCCAAATCATACCAAGTTAATGTACCACCATCTCCTTCAACAACTACAGTAGAAAGCGTGAAGCTTTCGCCATTGCAAAGTTGATCTTGACTAACTGTAACATCATCCAGTAACGGACAATTTAATTCTTTTCCGCAATCAAATTCAGTAGAGAAAGTAGCTTGTAAACATTCAGTTGGAGCTCCTGGAATCAAGTTGGTAACTGTAAAGGTAATTGAACCAACACTTCCATCAGCTGCGGTATATGAGAATCCAGTTCCAGATGAACCATTTAGAACTTGGTATTCTATTTCATAAGTATCACAAATGAATGGTGTTGTTAAGAATACATCACATTCGTTCACTATGATTTCAGCCTCAATATTCGGGAAAACATGAATGCTTATTGATTCAGTTGTAATGGCCGCACATCCTGGAGTTGCAGGTGTGTAAACAGCGTAGTATCCAAATATTTCATCCCCGCAAGATTCTGTTTCCAGAACAATATTTGCTGGATCAGCAACTGGAACATTGTCGTTGGTGAACCACTGTAGGGTTCCGCCATCTCCATTTGTAATCGTCACGTCAAGGGCAACTGGGCTGCCTTCGCAAATGTAGTTTGAACTTGCTGAAGGATTGATTAATCCTGGGCAATCGCCACAAGAGAAGTCAATAGAAACTGTTGCCAATTGACATTGAATTGGAGCGCTTCCACCAGATGGGTTGTAGATTGTGTATTCTACCAATCCAGTTTCTCCTGGATCTCCATCAAAATATGGACCGTCTCCAGGTTTCCCTGTACTGCTTATCCAACTTACCCAGAAGTTTTCACAGTAATCAGCCAAAGTAATGGTACAACCATCTGTTTCATAACTGTAATTGATTTCAGGATAAACCGTCACTTCAATTAAGTTAGAATTGATTGTTGGACATTCTGAATTGACAGAAGTATAAACAGCGTAGAAGCCTAACAATAGATTTTCACAACTTGTATTGGTCAAGACCATGTTGTTGGGATCTGAAATTTCATTGCCCATGCTGTCAAACCATTGAAGGCTTCCACCATCTGGATCGATAACATCTACTCCAAGAGAGATTGTACTAGCAGAACAAACATGGTAAGAACTTGAAACTGGGTTTGCCAATGATGGACAAGTCATTTCACCACAATTGTAAACACCATTGAATGTTTCACTTAAACAGTTTCCTGCAGCACCTGGATTAGAAAGCGTAAAGCTTACTGTTCCAGAACCATTGCTACCAGTGTAGTTATTGCCAATTCCAGTGTTTCCGTTGTCATCGATCCAGCTTAAAACAAAGTCACTGCAGTAGTCTTCTAAGTTTACTGAGCAGCCATTGCTAACAACATTTGCATCGATTTGAGGATATACCGTAACGTAGGTGATTTCGGTCGAAACCGTTGCACAACTTGAATTGTTAGGTGTATATTCTACATAGTATCCGAAGGTTCCACCTTCACAAGCATTTACTGTTGGGATGATGTCCATTGTATTGTTGACAGGATTTCCGTCTTGATCGTACCATTGTAAAGTACCACCATCAAGGTTGGTAAATCCAACAACCAAACTGAAAGATTCTCCATCACAAATAACAGGAGGATTACAAGTAGGATTAAATATTTGTGGACAATCCAAACAAGCATAAGGAGCTTCGAAAGAAGCACTACTGCATCCTGTTGGAATATTTGTAGCTGGATTGGTCAAAGTGAAAGTAAGTGTTCCGCTTTCTCCATTAACAGCTGAATAAGTATCTCCTGTTCCTGCGTTTCCATTGCCATCTTCCCAAGTCAATTGGAAATCTGAACAGTAATTGGCCAATGAAACATTGCAACCGTCAGAAACAATCTGAGCAGCAATTTCAGGATAAATAGTAACATAAGCCATTTCACTAGTCACTGTAGGACAAGTTGCATTGGCAGGTGTGTAACTTACATAGTAGCCAAACTGACCACCAGTGCATTGATCAACATTCATAAGTATATCATTGGTCGATGTGATGATGTTGTCATTTTCATCATACCAATTTAAAGTTCCACCGTCTGTATTGTTTAGTCCTACAATTAGGTTGAAAGTTTCTCCACTGCAAATAACAGATGGGCTGCATTCAACATTGAATATTTCAGGACAAGCAGCACAAGCATAAGGTGCTGAAATATCTAAAGACTGACAGGCAGCTGGAGCAGTAGGATCTGGATGAGAAATAGTATAAGTTACTGTTCCTTCTGTTCCAGGAGTTCCTACATAGTTGATTCCAGTTCCTGCATTGCCATTGTTGTCTTCCCATGCTATATCATAACCTTGACAGTAATTGGTCAAGCTTAGGTTACATCCTTCGCCAGTAACTGTTCCTGTGATTTCAGGATAAACAGTAACATAAGCCAAGTCAGTTGTAACAGTTGGACAAGTAGCATTAGTAGGAACATATTCTGCGTAATATCCAAACTGTCCACCACTGCATGGATCAAGATCCAAAATGATGTCATTTGCATTTGCAATCAGATTGCCTTCTTGATCATACCAGTTTAAAACACCACCATCAAGATTGTTTAATCCAACTGTTAAGTTGAAAGATTCTCCTTGGCAGATAACAGCTGGTGAACAAGCTGGGTTAAATATTTCAGGACAAGCAACACAATTGTACGGCTCTGAGATAATGGCAGTTTGACATTCTGCAGGCGCATTGCTCGCAGAGTTGAAAATTGTAAAAGTAACATTTCCATTTCCAGGACCCATTGCAGTGTAATCTGAACCAACTCCAACATTGCCATCAGAATCTGACCAGCTAATCTGGAAAGAAGGGCAATAGTTTTCTAGGCTAATTTCACATGCATTGTTTACAACATCAGCCGTTATAGATGGGAATACGGTTACATAAGCCATTTCAGTACTGACAGTCGCACAGTCACTATTGGCTGGCGTATAAACTGCATAGTAACCATATTGACCGCCTTCGCAATCATCTACGTTAATCGTCAAGTCATCTGTTGAGTTGATAGCATTGTCATTTTCGTCATACCATTGAATGCTTCCGCCATCCAAGTTAGAAACAAGAACGCTCAGACCAAATGTTTGTCCTTCACAAACGACAGGAGGATTACAAGTTGGACTGTAAATGTTTGGACAGTTTTCACAGTTGAACGGAACTGGTTGAGAAGTAATTGACTGACAAGCAGCAGGTACTCCTTCAGCAGGATTGCTAACTGTGAAACTAACATTTCCGTTGGTACCAGATGTGGCAACATATGTATTTCCAGTTCCACTGTTTCCAAAATTGTCATACCAGGTTACCTCAAAGTTAGGACAGTTTTGATCCAATGAGATGTTACATCCAGCACCTGATACAGTAGCCGTAATTTCTGGGTGAACTGTAACATATGCCATTTCAGAAGTAACCGATGCACAAGAAGCATTGTCTGGTGTATAAGTTGCATAATAACCGAAAGATTCGCTAGCACATTCAATATTGTTTAAAACGATGTCACTTGTGTTGATAATCGGATTTCCGTTTTGGTCGAACCATTGAAGTGTACCGCCATCAAGATTGCTAATCAATACACCAAGATTAAAAGGCTGACCTTCACAAACAACAGGTGGACTGCAAGTAGGATTTGAAATTTCAGGGCAAGATGCACTGCAATCGAAAGAACCAGTAACAGTAGCAGAAGTACAAGTTTCATAACCGTTTGGATTTTCAATTGTGTAAGTTACCGTTCCGGCCATTCCATTGCTAGCAGTATAAGAACCTGTTCCTGTGTTACCAGAATTGTCTTCCCAGCTTACGTTGAAATCTTCACAGTAATCTGAAAGATTTACTTCACAACCATTTGAGGTTAGTGTTCCTACTATTTCAGGATAAATATTTACATAAGCCACTTCAGTTTGAACCAAAGGACAAGCAGTGTTGGTAGATTGGTAAGAAGCATAATAGCCAAGAATCGCACCAGTGCAATTATTGTAATTGATGTCTTCTAAAGTGATTTCAGACAAAGGCAATCCAGATTCATGGAAGAACTGAATATTGTTTCCATCTTGAATATCAACATTTGCTGTAACTGTTACAGGACTTCCGTAACAAACATCTGTTGGATTGTTAGGATCCAATGTGATTTGTGGACAACCGCCACAATCGAAACTTGCAATGAACAAAGCCGTTGCACAAGGTGCAGGTGTATTTGTATCAGTATTGGTTACTGTAAATGTAATGCTTCCGGTGGTACCGCTTTGAGCCGGATAAACCGGACCAGAACCTGTATTGCCATAACTATCAACCCAGTTAATTTCAAATGCATTGCTGCAAAGGCTTAGGTTGTTTAAGGCTACCGTACATCCGTCGTTAACGATTGTTGCGTTAATTTCTGGATATACGGTTACCAATGCTATGTCAGTAACAATGTTTTCACAATCAGAATTGAGTGGAGTATAAACAGCATAGAAGCCAAATGTTTCTCCAGCACAATTATCGGTAGTTAGGTAAATGCCCGTTGGATTTGGAATTGGATTGTCATTGTTGTCATACCAAACCACTGATCCGCCGTCTCCGTCTATTACGTTTACGTTTAAGTCGATGGTAGTACTAGAACAAATTTCAGTAGAAGAAACATCAACCGCTGATAAAGATGGACAAGGACCACAATCGTAGTCTTGGGTTGTGTTTAATATTTGACACTGTAATGGAGCTTGTGAAGCTTCCAAGTTGTAAATGGTGAAAACTACAGAACCAGCGCTTCCTGGATCAGGAATGAAATGTGCTCCATTTCCTTCCTTGTTAAATCCATCAGTCCAGGTTACACTAAAACCAGGGCAAATGCCGAGTAAGTGAATTTCGCAACCATCTGTATCTACTGTGAAATTAATTTCAGGATAAACATTAATTGCAGCAGAGTTTAAAGTGATTGATCCACAATTTGAATCTGATGAAATATATTCTGCATAAAATGTTTGAGTGATTGTTTCGCATGTTGCATTTGTCAAAACAACATTTGTCGGATCAGCTATTGCAGTTCCGTCAGCATAATACCAGTTCAATGATCCACCATCTGCATTGATGATTTCAGCATTTAATCCAAAAGGCATTCCAGAACACACATGTGTTGAAGTTGGGTTTACTGAAATGATTTGTGGACAAGTATTTACGCAATTGAATGGAGCCTCGAAAGAAGCAGCATTGCATCCATCAGGAGCATTTGAATTGTACAATGAAAATACAACCGTTCCTTCTGTGTCAACATCGGGAGTATATGTGCTTCCATTTCCAGAATTTCCGAAGTTATCAGTCCAACTTAAAGTGTAGTCAGTGCAATAGCCTGAAATGCTAACTGCGCAAGAACTTTCCGAACCAGTGATCATTGCATTTATTCCACCATAGACATGAATATTTTGAACATAAGTACTAGAATTGTCACAAATGTCAGTCGCTGTATAAGTTCTTGTAATCAATTGTTCGCTTTCACAAGTTGTATTGTTGATCTGATCTGTGAAAGTAAGGGAGATGTCTTCAAAAGCAGTGCAATTGTCTTGTACTCCAGGTTGAGGAACTGTTTCTAATTCTCCTGAGCAGATGATGACATCCAATGCTCCTGCCATTTCATTAAATTCTGGAGCAGATTCATCTTGAACTGTAATGCTTTGCGTGAAATTAGAGAAATTACCACAGGCATCTGTAGCAAACCAGTTTCTGAAAATGGTTTGTGAATTAGCGCATCCCAAATTGATTGAAGAAGTTGTATAAACCACATCTACTGCAGGATCACAATTGTCAATTGCAGTTACAGTAGCTGGAGCTGGAATTTCTTGGTCGCATGAAAGGCTTAATTGTACAACTGGTAATCCAAGCAATTCAGGATCTGTATCATCAGACACTGTAATGGTTTGAGTAGCAGAAGCAGGATTGTCACAAAGGTCCGTCGCTGTCCATGTTCTTATTATTGTATAATCACAGCCTTCTCCTTCAGTAGTTTCAGAGAATTGAGTTTCAATTTCACCTGAACAATTGTCTAATGCAATCAAAACTGGAGCATCAGGAATTTCACTACAGGTAAGTGTCATGCTTTCTGGAACATTCTGAATTTGTGGAGGACTGTTGTCTTCTACTGTAATGGTTTGGCTGGCAGATTTGCTGTTTCCGCAATCATCTGTTGCCGTCCATGTTCTAACAATTGTATAAGGGCAACCTTCTCCGATAACTTCATCAAAAGAAACCATAATGTCTGTGTCACAATTATCTGTGATTTGTGGTTGTCCTTGTAATGGAATTTCACCACATCCTACAGAAACGCTTATTGGTACATTTGCGAATGTTGGTTGTTCCTCATCGATTAATGTTATGGTTTGTGTTCTAGTTGTTGTGTTTTGACAAACATCTGTAGCCGTAAAAGTACGAGTTAAAGTATATGGACAATTTTCATAGTTGTATACTTCTGAAGAACCATAAGTAATCTCTCCACCACAAACATCGGTAGCGGTTAGATTGGGAATTTCAGGAACAAGATTGCAACTTAACTGAACATCACCCGGGAAGTTTTGAAATACAGGTCCAACAGTATCGATGACTGAAACCTCTTGAACTGAAATGGCTTCATTGTTACAATCATCGGTGATTGTCCAAACTCTTCTCAACAAATAGTTGTTGGGACAGTTTCCTTCTTGAGTTGTTTCATTCATTTGAATGTCAAGTTCGGTATCGCAATTGTCAGTAACTTGGATTTCACCTGCTTCAGGAATAAAAGCACAATATGTGGTAGAGCTAGGCGGTACTGATGTCACAACTGGCTTTAAATTGTCTTCTACATTTATAACCTGTGTTTTAATGGCATCATTGCCACAAGCATCGCTTGCTGTCCAAGTTCTTGTGATGATATATCCACCTGCACAAGTTCCAGCGGTTGTATCTGCTGCATATTCAAATTGAACATTTGAATCGCAATTGTCAGAAACGAATACTGTTGGAACATCAGGAGTTGTTCCACAGCCTGCGTATACAATTTCATCAAAGTTTCCAGAAATAGAAGGAGGCACATTGTCAATGACGCTTATGCGAACGTCATAAGTGCCTCCTTCATTACCACAAGCATCAGAAGCCTGATAAGTAAGCGTTCTTTCATAATAGGCGGAACAGCTTATGGTGCCTGGTAAAATTTCATCTGCAATGAGTGAAATCGAAACTTCACTACAATTGTCTGTTGCTGTTGGAACTGGAGGTGTAAATCCGGTTACTTCATTACAAGCGATGGTGATATCCAAAGCTCCGTCAGTTTCATTAAACGACGGGGGAGTTGAGTCAGTAAATGATAAGGTAACTGTATAATTAGTTGCGGATGTATTTCCGCAAGCATCAGTAGCCTGATAAGTATATGTTTGTTGGTATGATCCAGCGCATGAACCATCTATTGTATTTGAAGAAATTAATTCAACAGCAAGATCACTGCAATTGTCAGTTGCCTGAGGAACAGGGATTTCAATTCCAGTTGTTTCGTTGCAGCTAAATTCATTGTTTAAAGCTCCAGTTGTACTTGTCCAAACTGGACCAGTTTCATCGCCAATAGAAATGACTACATCAAAAGGTTGACTTGTATTGCCGCAAGCATCAACTGCTTGATAAGTATAAGTGGTGATGGTTGTTCCGACACAATCTCCAGTGGTGCTTTCTTGGTTTATCAAATTGACCGATGCTTCTCCACAATTGTCGTTGGCTTCTGGAACTGGTGGAATGAATTCTGTCATATCTGAACAATCAAAGTTGCCGTTTAAGCTTCCAGGTACTGAACTGATCACTGGTGCAATGTCATCTTGAACCAAAATATTAACGGTATAGTAAGAAGCATTTCCGCAAGGATCTTCCGCAATGTAAGTGATGATTCTTTCGAAATTTGTTGAACAAGCTCCAGGCATCAATTCATCGGCAAGAACTGAAACGTTGACTGTTCCACAGTTGTCACTGGCAGTTGGTGGGACAATTTCAGTTAATTCAGCACCACAGCTAGCAGTTTGATTGAGTGCTCCAGCTTCTTGGTTGAAAACTGGAGGTGTTTCATCATTGACTGTATACGAAGCGGTAAAAAATGCAAAATTATTACAAAGGTCCAAAGCACGATAAGTGATGGTTCTTGTGTAATTAAATGCGCAAGTTTCACTAGCAATAACATTGTCTGAAAAAACGGTGATTTCCTTCATTCCGCAATTATCTGTTGCAGTTGGAGGAACAATGTTTAACTCAGATTCACAGCTTACAGTTTGGTTGAGCTCGTTGGCAGCCTGATCGAAAAGAGGCGGATCGAGGTCCATAACATGAACTGTAATGTTGAATAAAGAGAAATTGCCGTTAAAGTCATCTGCTCTATAAGTTATGCTGTTGACATAACTATTAGGGCAAGGGCCTAAAACAGTATCATTTGCTGCAACTGTCATAGTTGGAGCTGGATCACAATTGTCAGTAATTGTAGGTTCTACAATTACAACATGGTCGGCACAATCTTCATAAATGTCCAAAGAGAAAAGAGACTCATTGAACACTGGGGGGAAGATGTCTTGTCCAGAACCACACTGAGCGAAGGTCGAAACCGTCGCACAGAAGGTCAGCAGGACTGCCAGAATTTTGTTAAAGAAATTTGTATTTTTCATTTTATATATGGATTAAATTATTTTTTCAAATTTTAATATTTCTTCCAATAGCGGTTTTTTAATATCGCTGTTCTGACATCAAATCTAGTCCAGTAGTTACTCCTAGTAATTGTACAATAGCAAATGATTCTTACATTGTCAATTGAAGGTAAAGTTTAGTGGTTGGAGCTACTAGGGACGTAAGAAAATGCTGTTGTGTCGTATTTTAAGCCAATAAGATCAATTGTTTAGGCTTCACTTGTATTGAAATGGAGTAATTTTTAAAAAATTGAAAATCAATGGTTTGTGTTTGATTTATGCTGATTTTGGCTCAGTTTATCTATCAATTTCTGATTGATTTGAGTTTTAGAGTATTAGTTGAATTTGGGAGCTGTTTATTACCTGTTCAAATTCTTTTGGGAATTGGAAATTGTAATATTTCTTACTACTTCAAATGGACATCTTGTTGAAATCACTAAAAATGTGATAAAAATGGCAGGCTTTCTACAGGCTTTGTTTTGTAAACTTTCAGGATTAAAATTCTTACTTGCTCAAAATAAAATTGTTTTTGAGTGGTGATAGAAAGTCTTACATGTTCAAAAGGAAAGTAACATCATTTTACTTTGAGTGTGTTGGCGGGACAGAATTTCATGTTTTAAGTAATCATCAATGTAATCATCAATGTAATCGTCATTGATATCATTAATAAGTAATCGAATAATACTCTAGAAATATTTTCAATTTTTGATACAGGAGTTTAAAGTCAAATTCTGGTGGATGAAATAAATGTTAAAAACTACGGAAACTTTGAACAAAATAATAGTTTCCAAGGTTTTTTGATTGTATCTTTGAAGCTGAATGACAGAAATTCAAAAAATATTACTTTCCTCGTCGGAATTGTTTTTTAAATATGGGATAAAAAGCGTTTCCATGGACGACTTGGCCCGAGAATTGGGTATGTCTAAGAAGACAATATATCAATATGTAGAAAATAAGGAGGACTTAGTGAATATGGCTTTTGCAGCACATATGGAAGCTTCTTCGTTGGAAGTTCATCAGATATTTAATAACAGTGAGTTAGATGCTATGAATCAGTTGGTTGTGGCTGCAAGAATTCATAGTAATCTTTTGAGGAAGATCAATCCATCGGCATTGTTTGATTTAAAGAAGTACTATAAGTCTTGTTGGAAATCCTTACAAGTTCATCAAGAAGAGATTATATACAACTACATATTTAAAAATATTGAAGCGGGAATAGAGCAAGGTTTGTATAGAAAAAACTTAAATAAAGAGATTGTTACTAGTTTCTATGTGGAGCAAATGAAATCGATGACGGAAAATACTTCCCCTCATTTTCAAAAGCATAAGCTAGCAGAGGTGTATATAGAGTTTTTGTATTACCATGTACATGGAATAGCATCTGATAAAGGAATAGTACATTTTAATAAAATCATTGAAGATGTCAGAGAGAATCAAGACAAAAAGTAAATTGATTTGTTTCTTGTTGCTCTTGTTCACTGTTTTATCAGTGTCAGCGCAGGAAGAAAACGATGTGGTCGAGTTTAGTTTAAAGGAAGCTCAAAATTATGCTTTGCAGAACAGCATCAATATTAAGCTGAAAGATACTGAGATTGAGGTGGCGAATGAGCAATTAAACGAGATTAGGTCAATTGGGCTTCCATCTTTGAATGGAAGTTTGAGGTACAATTATTACATTACCATCCCTAAGACTATCTTACCCGCAACTTTTAACCCACTGCAAGAATTGGTTCAAATTGAAACCAGCCAAGGCACAAAATTTATTCAAGTCCCTGTTCTTGATCCCCAGACTGGTGCGCCTCAATTTGGTGAGCCACAAGAAGTCGCTTTTGGAACCAAGCATACCTTGAATGCAGGTTTGGAAGCCACACAAATGATTTTTAATGGTTCCTACTTTGTAGGGTTAGAAGCTTCAAAGGAATTAAAGAAAAGGGTCAATGAAGAAAAAGTTCAAGCAGAGGATGAGTTGAAATTTGCTATTACACAAGCTTACTTTTCTGCCTTGATTGTCAAAGAACAAATTGCTCTTTTAGAAAAAAATAAAGAAAACTTGGAGCAAATTTTATTCGAGACCTCTCAATTGTATGAAAATGGTTTTGTTGAGGTATTGGATGTTGATAGACTAAGACTATCTCTTTCGAATTTGTCTTTACAAATTGAAAACACAAAAAGAAGTCATCAACTAAGCTTGGAATCTTTGAAATTTCAAATGGGCTATGTAGAGGAGAATGAAATTTCATTGGTTGATAGTTTAAGTGAAATTATACCTGACATTGAATCCATGAAGGTTGAAGACTTGAAGGTTAATCCAAGAAACAGAGCAGAATACAGAGTCCTTGAACGAACTGAAAACCTCAATAAATTGGATATAAAAAATATCAGTTGGCAACGATTGCCAAACTTGACGGCATTTGGAACTTACCAGCAAAACTTTCAACAAGACAGTTTAAGAACGCTTTTCAAAGGTGATTTTTGGACTCCGGCCTTTTTGGTGGGATTCCAATTGAATGTTCCAATATTAGCAGGTGGTGAACGCAAGGCACAAATTGCACAAAGGAAATTGAGAGCTGTTCAGATCGAGCAATCAAAGGAATTGCTTAAGCAGTCCTTCAATATTGAAATGGAGCAAGCGAGATTAAATTACAAAAATGCTTTGGCACAAGTTCAGAGCCAACAAGAAAATATTTCACTGGCTGAAAGAATATACAGTACAGCCTTGATTAAGTATAAAGAAGGTTTGGGTTCAAGCTTAGAAGTTTCAACTGCAGAAAGAGAATTGTTTCAAACACAGTCCTTGTATATAAATGCACTTTACAGTTTGGTGGTTGAAAAGAACAATTTGGACAGAGCATTGGGGAATTTTTAAAGAATGTTTTTTAAAGAATGTATATGAAAGGATTATCATCTTTATTTATGGTTTGTATTGTTTTGATCTTTTGCTCATGTGGTGGAGCTGAGTTTGAGGACAACCTAGAGGGGAAAAGAAAGGAATTAAAAGCCAAGAAGGAAGCGCAAAAGGAATTACAAACTGCAATCAAAGGTCTTGAAAAGGAAATTGCGGAGTTGGATCCTTCTAGCGTGAAAAAGGAAAAGGAAACCAATGTTAAAGTTGATTCTTCCAGGTTGAAAAATTACGAGGAGTATGTAGAAGTTTTTGGTACCATTGAGACCAAAGGAAATTATACAGCTACCTCCGAAATGCCGGGGAATATAATCAGCATGAATTACAAAGAGGGAGATAACATCCAAAAGGGTGCTTTAGTTGCTATTATTTCTGGAGATAATTTCGATCGAAGCAGGGATGAAATAGATGTTCAATTGAAATTGGCCAAAGATTTGTTTGAGCGACGTGAAAGGCTTTGGAAGCAAAATATTGGTTCTGAAATCGAATTTATAACTGCTAGGAATAATGTGGAGGCTTTGGAGAAAAAAATAGCATCACTGAATGCTCAAGTTGCCAAAACAAAAGTTTATGCTCCAGGAAGTGGGGTAGTGGAACGGGTAAATTTAAAACAAGGAGAGTTGGCTTCTCCTGGAGTGCCGATCTTGACAATCATCAGTACATCGAACGTTCAAGTTGTTGCGGATGTGGCTGAAAATTATCTTCCTGTTATTAAAAAGGGAGATAAAATTGAAGTGGAGTTTACTTCTTTGGAGATGGAGCGAGAAGCTAGAATAACCAATATAGGTACGATGATCAATCCTGCAAACAGAACCTTTAAAATTGAAGCCAAAATTTCGAATTCTGATAGGAAGCTCAAACCCAATATGCAGGCTTTGATTAAAATTAAACAATTTGGTAAAAAAGATGCTGTGGTTATTCCTACCAATGTGATTTTGAGAGATGGAACCGAAGATTATGTTTTTATTGCGCAGGAAACCGATACAGGTATGAGGGCAAAGAAAAAAATGATTAAAACAGATCGTTCTTACAATGGTGAATCTCTCGTTAGCGAAGGATTGGCAGCCAACGAGTTGGTCATTGGAGATGGTAAGAATCTATTGAAAGAAGGCGACTTATTGAAGTTGAGAAAAAAGTAGGTAAAGATTACTGATTAGTTATTTAGTCCAGACACATTGCTATGCGTCTTTGCAAAAAAAGAATTGATGGAAGAAAAAAGGTTGGTCCGGGATTTTAAATTGAGTAGTTTGGCGATTGACAATCGTACAAGCATTTTTGTAATCATTTTCATGATCGTAGTGATGGGACTTGTTGCCTATACAACTATGCCTAAGGAAAATTTTCCTGAAATAAACATTCCACAAGTATTTGTGACAGCAGTTTATCCAGGAAATTCACCTTTGGATATGGAGAATTTGATAACCCGACCAATCGAAAAAGAAATCAATACCATTACTGGTGTGGACGATGTTACCAGTACTTCGATTCAGGATTTTGCCAATATAGTAGTCGTCTTTGATTTGAGTGTGGATCCAGACAAGGCCTTGCGAGAGGTCAAAGATGCGATTGACCGTTCAGAGTTGCCGAATGATATGCCGAATGATCCAATTGTTAGAAAAATGGATTTTGGAAATCTTCCTGTAATGAATATTAACCTTTCTGGTTATGAAGACATCGATATTTTAAAGGAATATGCTGAGTATTTACAGGATGAAATAGAGAAGTTTTCTGAAATTTCATCCGTAAAAATAGCCGGTATCCAAGAAAAAGAAGTCTCCATCAAAGTAGATGTAAATAAGTTGAGCTCTAGGAATATGGCCATGCGAGATGTTGAAGGAGCCATTGCCGGCGAGAATTTGACCATTTCGGGAGGTGATATTTTACAGGATGGATTGAGGAGAAATATTAGAGTTGTTGGAGAGTTTAGCAATATCAAAGAATTAGAGAATGTTATTGTAAAAAATGAAAAAGAAAGCATTGTTTATTTAAGAGACATCGCTGAAGTAGATTTTGGATACCAGGAAACAAGTAGTTATTCAAGAGGCAATAAAAAGCCTGTTGTAACCTTGGATATTCTTAAAAGAAGTGGGACTAATTTGTTAGATGCTTCTGATAAAGTAAAAGAATTACTTGCAAGAGCTGGAACCGATATTTTTCCTGAGCAATTGAATGTACAATTGATCAATGATACTTCGAAACAGACCAGAGACATGGTCGATAATCTTGAGAATAGTATTATTTCAGGTGTCATTTTGGTTGTATTGGTCCTGTTGTTTTTTCTAGGTTTGAGAAATGCTGCTTTTGTTGGAATTGCCATTCCATTGTCGATGTTAATGGGATTCATCATTTTACAATTTGCAGGTGCGACTTTAAATATGATGGTTTTGTTTTCGTTGATCTTGGCATTGGGAATGTTGGTAGACAACGGAATTGTAGTGGTCGAAAATATTTATAGATTGATGCAAGAAGGGCTGCCCCCCATTCAAGCAGCTAAGGAAGGAGTAGGAGAGGTTGCCATGCCAATTATAGCATCTACTGCTACTACATTGGCTGCCTTTTTACCTTTGCTGTTTTGGGATGGAATTATGGGCGAGTTCATGAAGTTTCTTCCAATGACTCTTATCATCGTACTTGCTTCCTCTTTGTTTGTTGGTCTTGTGGTCAACCCTGTTCTTGCTTCTGTATTCATGAAGGTAGAAAGCCCTGATGATCCCGTTAATTATCGTGGAGTATTAAGTTTGGCTTTGGTTACAGCAATTTTGGCTGGCTTGTTTTATTTTGTAGGTTTTAACGACGCATTTAAGTTTTCAAAAATTGTTGGTTCTGTCCTTTTTGGTGGATTTGCTTTATTGCTGTTGTATACTTTTGTTGTAAAGCCTTTGGTTGTTTGGACTAAAAACAGAAAGTCGATTGGGCCTGATGTAATTTCAAACAAGACCAATTACCCAAGTATTCTTGGATTTTTGTTTTTACTTCTGGTTTTTGGAATAACATTCTCAATAATTGAGTTCAATAAAAACGCAGGCTTGTCAAGAGTGATGGGTAGTTTGATGGCAATAGTCTCTGGAATGTCTCTGATACAAACTTTCATTTTCAGACCTTTGTCCAATTTGTTTTTGACTCAGGTAATGCCTCGATTGGAATGGGTTTATAAAAAGTTTTTACGCTTTGCCCTTTCCTCAGTGATGCCTTATTTGTTTTTTTTAGGAGCAATCGTTCTGTTTATAGGATCTATATTATTTATGGGATCCAGGGAATTAAATCAGGTCATCTTTCCAGACAATGAGCCAAACCAGGTTTATATTTATTCTGAATACCCAATAGGCACTGATATTGAAAAAACCAATACTTTGACTCAAGAAATAGAGGACATTGTTATAGGTGTTTTGGAACCATATGAGTATATGGTTGAAGCAGTTTTAGCCAATGTAGGGAAAGGAGCAGGGAATCCACAGGATGGATTTAACACCAGTGCCACTCCGAACAAATCTAGGGTTTCAATTTTCTTTTTGGAATATGTCAAACGTAAGGGAGTTTCAACAACGGATGTTATGGAAGAGGTCCGCGAATCCTTGACTGGTTTTCCTGGTGCGACGATCGTCATAGAGAAGGAACGAAATGGTCCACCAACTGGTCCACCTGTCAATGTAGAATTGATTGGAGATGATTATGCAACATTAATCAGCATTGCGGATGAAGTAAAGACTTATTTAACCAATGAAGGTGGCGAAGGAATTGACGAATTAAAAATTAATTTAGAAAAAGACAAGCCAGAAATGTTGATAAATATTGATAGGGATAAGGCCAGAAGATATGGACTCTCTACTGGTATGATTGCATCTGATATTAGGACAGCAGTTTTTGGAAAAGAAATTTCACAATACAAGGATGGGGAAGATGAATACCCAATCAATTTAAGATTTAATGATGAACAACGTTACGATGTTGGAGCAGTCTTGAACCAAAAAATTACTTTCAAAAATCAAAGCAATGGACGAATCGTTCAGATACCAGTTTCAGCTGTTGCAGATGTTGAAAATAAATCGACCATCGGATCTGTAAAGAGAAAAGACTTACAAAGAGTGGTGGCTTTGACTGCCAATGTTTTGGATGGATACTATGGAAAAGAAATCGTTGACAGCTATCGTGAATTAATGGAAGATTACAGTTTGCCTGAAGGTTACAGTGTTAGATTCACTGGAGAGCAGGAAGAGCAAGAGGAGACTGCGGCGTTTTTGATGAAGGCATTGATCATTGCTGTTGGATTAATCTTTTTAATCATCGTTTCTCAATTCAATTCCATCATCATGCCAGCCATCATCTTGATGTCTGTTTTGTTCAGTACCATTGGAGTATTCTTGGGCTATGCATTCTTGAGATGGGATTTTATAATTATGATGACAGGAATCGGAATTATCTCACTGGCTGGAATTGTGGTAAACAACGCAATCGTTCTAATTGATTACACCAATCTCGTCCGGCAAAGGCAGCGAAAGGAATTGGCTTTGTCTAGTGATACCAGAATGACCAAAGATCAAGTGGTGGACGCGATTGTTGAAAGTGGTGCGACTCGTTTGAGACCAGTTTTATTGACTGCTATAACGACCGTTCTTGGATTGATTCCTTTGGCTGTTGGATTTAATATTGATTTTGGAGGATTACTTAGAGATTTTACGCCCGGTATTTACTTTGGTGGCGACAATGTCATTTTCTGGGGACCAATGGCTTGGACAGTCATATTTGGGTTGATATTCGCAACATTCCTAACACTGGTAATTGTTCCAGTTATGTATCTGATTTTTGATAGAATGATGAGCCTCTTCTTTGGACGTGGATTAAATACCGCTTGATTGAAACATGGTTGAAGCATGGTTGAATCATGGTTGTAACTTTACAAATCAATTTTAGATTAAAAACGTAATATATTCTGTGGTCTTTTGATGCTTGGGTTTCAATGATTAGTCAATGATTAGTCAATGTCTATTCAATGCCTATTCAATGTTTATTCAATGTTTATGTTATTCATTGCTCAAGTATTTGAACGGCTGTTTGGAAGATTAAGCTACCAAAAGATTAGAAGTCATTTATTAAAGTTTTGGGTGATGAAAGTGATGAGTGATGTGGATGATTGAAATAAAATTTCATTTCAGAAATCAGATTTTGTAATTGAAGTCCCTCACATTCAGCAAAGTACAGAAGCATGCAGTGATTCGAGTTTTTAGATCAATATTATCTAAGTGTTTATCTCGAAAATTATGTTACTATTGCTTCTAATATATGTCTGAAAAATTACAGGAATGTATTTAATTTTAACTTTTATTTTAATAGTAAATTAGTAATCAAGTACTTAAGTTTGTCAATTTTGAAAATGTAAATCTGTTTTCGAAATATTTTGTTTGATTGTCTAATTACAGCTATATTTGTTGATATTTTATACCTTCCCAATACTCACGCATCGCACTGTCTAATTTTTATTTTGTCATAAATTGCACATTTTAGTAGTTTTTATAGAGCTATTTTTATGGAAATTATTTTTGATGAAATTTGTTAGAATCTTGATCTGTTTATGATCAAGAGAATATGCATCTCAATTAAATATAATTTAATATAGGTCTTCCCCCTCATTACTAATTTTATTGTGGTTTGATTTTTTTATAATCTTTTCCGCTGCGCCAAAATGTATGTTTTCCATTTTAATCAATGGGTCCCCTCTAACATATAATTAAATGCATTTGCTAGAAAATATCAATTACTATGAATAAGAATATTTACAATTTTCTTTTGTTCTTCATATTGTCCTGTTTTGGGCAAATATCTGCTCAAATAGACCTAGAGCTTGATAAATCAATTAAGGTTGGTTCTATTTATCTAGAAGGAGCATCAAATGATTACAATGCCAATACGAGCACTGTTTCCATCGCTTTTCAGCCTCAGTTTGGAACGGTTAGCATAAACAATGATGGTACTTTTAATTATGTTCCCAACCCAGGGGTAGTTCCTCCTATATCAGATACTTTCACCTATTTGGTCTGCAATCAAAACGATCCTGCAGATTGCCAACAAGTTGAAAATGATGTTCAAATTGGTGATGGAAATGATTTCTTCGCTTGCGAAGATCTTTATGTTGTACCAAGATATACTGCTGGGCAACAACCTGTCTATGAATTGGATGTCTTATTAAACGATGTAAACGAAGATCCCAATTCTCTTTCAATTGTTTTATTTCCAGTTGGTGGAACAGGAACGGTTTATGTTCAGAATGGTAAAATATTTTTTGAGCCAAATCAATTTTATCAAGGAGTTGTAGAATTCCTTTACACTGTGAATAGTGCTGTTGATGGTTCTTCTGGCCAAAACAAAGTTAACATTGTTGTTGGAACTCCAAATGATTTGGTTACGGTAAGAGATTGTCGATATGCTCAGCCAGGTGCTGATGTTTTATTAGAGGAGGAGGTTTGTTATCAAATTGCTGTATGGAACGATGGAGCCAATGATGCGACTGGAGTAACTGTTCAGGATCAGCTTCCCAATGGTCTAAACTATACTGGAAGTACAGCTTCTCAAGGTTCTTATTCTAACAATACCAGTAATTGGACTGTTGGAACTATTGCTCCGGGAGATACAGCTGTTTTGAATATTAATGTTTCTCCTGGAAATGCTGGATCTTTTACGAATACAGCTCAAGTTACTGCAGCTGGTCAAAATGACAATGATTCTAGTCCAAATAATGACAATGGTGATCAAAGCGAAGATGATGAGGATGCTGTTGGTTTGTTTGTGATTAACCTGGGTTGTACTGATCAATGTTCACCAAATTACAGTCCACAAGCCAACGTTGATGATGGAAGCTGTGAATTTTACAATACTACCTGTAATACCAATTGTTCAGCAGGGGATATCCAAGAATGGAATCCTGCTACTTGTTCTTGTGAAACAACGATTGTAACGGTTGAAGGTTGTACAAGCTCAAATGCTTGTAATTATAACCCGTCAGCGAACTGTAATGACGGTTCTTGTGTCTTTGAAATCGTGTGTGATACCAATCCATGTACCAATGGAGGAGTATTTGCTTGGGATAGCAACAATTGTGCTTGTGAGTTGGCAGAGGCAACCCTAGAAGGTTGCACTGACGCTACTGCTTGTAATTTTGATGCTAATGCAAACTGTGACGATGGTTCATGTGATTTCCCAATTGCGGCTTGCCCGGAACCCTGTAATGCTGTTCAAGGTTGTACAGACCCGGAAGCATTGAATTACAATCCGGCTGCAAATTGTGACAATGGTTCTTGCCAGAATCCTCCCATTACTTATGTCCTTTCTGATCTAGGAGATAACTGTTATGAAGTATCTTTGATTTCTGATATTACTTGGAACGGTGCTGAAAGAATAACAGCAACTGCTCAGGTGACACTGTTGGTACCAACAGGAACTTTTAGTATTACAAATCTTCAAAGCATAAATGGAAACTGGTCGAATAATTCGACAGTGATTGCTCCTTCTGAAAATCCTGGCTTCGATTACATCAGTATCGGCTTAACTAGTTTGGGAACAACAGATATTAATTATCAAACAGGTACAGAAGAATCATTGTTCTCTTTCTGTAATACTGGTTGTTCTGAAACAATAACTTTAATGGAACCGGATGATCCATTTACTGCACCAAACTCTCAAGGAATAAACGTAGGAAACCAAATAACAACTTTGGGTTCTGGAAATGTCAACGCATGGAAAGGAAACCAGGGTTCAATTTCTAATGTTTGTACGCCTGGTTGTACAGATCCTTTGGCTTGTAATTACGATCCAACTGCTGCTGTTGATGATGATTCATGTATTTTGGAAACTGCTTGTGATACAGATGTGTGTACCAATGGAGGTGCATTTGTTTGGGACAACAATACTTGTGAATGTGTCTTGGAGGAGGCTACAATAAGTGGTTGTACAGATGCAACGGCTTGTAACTTCGATCCCGCTGCCAATTGTGATGACAGTTCTTGTACTTTTGCGCCTTGCAATCCAGGTTGTACGGATCCATGTGCTCCCAACTTTGATGCAACTGCAGACGGAGATGACGGTTCATGCCAAGCTTACGATTCTACCTGCAACAGTGATTGTACGGCTGGTGATTTGACAGTATGGAATGCTGCTACTTGTTCTTGTGAAATTGATGTTGTAACAGTTTTGGGTTGTACTGACCCAACTGCTGTCAATTATAATAATAATGCAAATTGCGATGACAACTCTTGTGTCTTTACGATAGAAGGTTGTACTGATGCATGTGCACCAAACTATAACCCAGATGCTGATTCTGATGATGGTTCATGCCAGCCTTACAATACAACTTGTAACAGCGAATGTACTGATGGTGATTTAACAGTATGGAATGCGGCTACTTGCTCTTGTGAAGTGGATGTTGTAAGCGTTTTAGGTTGCACAGATGCAACAGCTTGTAACTATGACCCAGCTGCCAATTGTGAGGACAGCTCTTGTACTTTCGCTCCTTGTAATCCTGGATGTACTGATCCATGTGCACCAAACTTTGATGCAACTGCAGATGGAGACGATGGTTCATGTCAGCCTTACAATTCAACTTGTAACAGTGACTGTACATTGGGTGATTTAACAATATGGAATCCTGCTACTTGTTCTTGTGAAGTTGATCTTACAATTGTTCAAGGTTGTACTGATGCAACAGCTTGTAACTTTGATGCAGCTGCCAATTGTGATGACAATTCTTGTACTTTCGCTCCATGTAATCCAGGTTGTACTGATCCATGCGCACCAAACTTTGATGCAACTGCAGATGGAGAGGATGGTTCATGTGAGGTTTACAATACAACTTGTAACAGTGAATGCGCTTTGGGTGATTTAACGGTATGGAATGCTGCTACTTGTTCTTGTGAAATTGATGTTATTGTCTTCCAGGGTTGTACGGATCCTTTGGCTTGTAATTATGATGTAAATGCCAATTGCGATGATGATTCTTGTGTGTTGATTGATGCAGGAACGATTTCAACAACCGACGAAACAACTGTTTGTTCTGGAGACGGTCAGGATGCAATAGTTGCTGTTACACCAAGCGGTAATGCTGGACCTTCTTATACTTATATAATAACAGATGGAACTGCAACGACAATTTTAGGTTCTAATGATACAGGAAGCTTCAACTTAGAAGGCGCTCCTGCAGGTACTTGCCTTATTTGGGGAATTGCTTATGAAACTATAAACATACCAACCAACTTGGTTGCTGACATAACTGGATGTTACGAATTATCTAATTCAGTGGCTGTTGTTCGTGAAATGGCGGGTTGTACAGATGCAACGGCTTGTAACTACGATTCAGAAGCTGCTTGTGATGATGGCTCTTGTACATTTGCTCCATGTAATGCAGGTTGTACGGATCCTTGCGCTCCAAATTATGATGCGACTGCTGACGGAGATGATGGTTCTTGTGAACCTTATAATTCAACTTGCAATAGCGATTGTACTTTAGGCGATTTGACAGTATGGAATCCTACTACTTGTTCTTGTGAAATTGATGTTGCAATTATTCAGGGTTGTACCGACCCAGCAGCTTGTAATTACAATGCAACTGCAAATTGTAACGATGACTCTTGTGTGCTAATTGCAGCAGGGCTTATTTCAACAACAGACGAAACAACAGTATGTAGTGGAGATGGAGAAGATGCAATAGTAGCCGTAACGGTTACAGGCAATGCAGGCCCATCTTATACTTATATAATAACAGACGGAACAGCGACAACAATTCTTGGCTCAAACGATACTGGAAGCTTTAATTTAGAAGGCGCGCCAGCGGGAACTTGTTTGATCTGGGGAGTTGCCTATGAAACGATCGCTCTTCCAGCAACAGATCTTGTTGCGGATATTACAGGCTGCTTCGAATTGTCAAATTCAGTAGCGGTTGTTCGTGAAACGGCAGGTTGTACAGATGCAACAGCCTGTAACTATGATGCAGCTGCAGGTTGCGACGATGGATCATGTACCTTCGCTCCATGTGATGGAGATGGTTGTACGATACCAGTCGCTTGCAACTATGATCCTAATGCTACAAATGATGATGGCTCTTGTATTGTATTACTAGCTGGAATCATTACGACCAATAGCGAAACGACAGTTTGTACGGGCGATGGCCAAGATGCCATAGTTAATGTAGCAAATATTGGAAATATGGGTCCTTCTTATACTTTCATAATTACAGATGAAACAGCCACAACAATTCTAGGTTCGAATCAAACGGGAACTTTCAATTTAGAAGGTGCTCCTGCTGGAACTTGTTTAATCTGGGGAATTGCTCACGATGATTTAAATATACCAACTGATCAGGTTGCAGACCTTACGGGTTGTTTTGAATTGACAAACTCAATTGCTGTCGTTAGAGAAGCAGCAGGTTGTACAGATGCAACGGCTTGTAACTATGACGCTGCGGCAGGTTGTGACGATGGTTCTTGTACCTTCGCTCCATGTGATGGAGATGGTTGTACCGATCCAACAGCTTGTAACTATGATGCAGCTGCGACCAATGACGATGGCTCTTGTATCTTGTTAGATGGAGGAACAATTTCAACAACAGACGAAACGACAGTATGTAGTGGAGATGGCGAAGATGCAATAGTAGCCGTAACGGTTACAGGCAATGCAGGCCCATCTTATACTTATATAATAACAGACGGAACAGCGACAACGATTCTTGGCTCAAACGATACTGGAAGCTTTAATCTAGAAGGCGCTCCAGCAGGCACTTGTTTGATCTGGGGAGTTGCTTATGAAACGATCGCTCTTCCAGCAACGGATCTTGTTGCGGATATTACAGGCTGCTTCGAATTGTCAAATTCAGTAGCGGTTGTTCGTGAAACGGCAGGTTGTACAGATGCAACGGCTTGTAACTATGATGCAGCTGCAGGATGTGACGATGGTTCTTGTACCTTCGCTCCATGCGCTCCGGGTTGTACCGATCCTTGTGCAGCAAACTTTGATGCGTCTGCAGATGAAGACGACGGTTCTTGCGAGGCATATGATATGACTTGTAATACTGACTGTGCTTTGGGTGACATAACCGTATGGGATGCAAATACTTGTTCTTGTATTGTTGAAACAGCAACTTCTTTAGGTTGCACTGACGCCACGGCTTGTAACTACAATCCATTTGCCAATTGTGACAATGGGTCTTGTGAATTTGTTGGTTGTGCAGGAGGTTGTACTGATCCTTGTGCTCCAAACTATGATGCAACAGCTGATGTAAACGATGGTTCTTGCGAGCTATATGATTCTATCTGCAACGATGATTGTACTTTAGGAGATATTACCGAATGGAATGCTGCAACTTGTTCTTGTGAATTGGTTTCAGAATCTATTGCTGGATGTACTTTGCCAGATGCTTGTAACTATGATGCTGCTGCAAACTGCGATGATGGTTCTTGTGCTTTTGCACCTTGCAATCCTGGTTGCACCGATCCATGTGCTGCTAACTTTGATTCGAATGCCGATGAGAATGACGGAAGTTGTGAGGCTTACGATTCTACTTGTAACGACGATTGTACATTGGGAGCTATTACAGAATGGAACCCAGTATCTTGTTCATGTGAAGTCGTGGAGGAAAGCATTTTAGGATGTACCAATATTGATGCATGTAATTTCGATCCTGCTGCGACCTGCAATGATGGAACTTGTACTTTCGCTCCATGCGCACCAGGTTGTACTGATCCATGTGCTTCGAATTATGATCCAGATGCAATAGAGAACGATGGTTCTTGCTTGGCTTATGATACAAGTTGTAATACAGATTGTACAGTAGGTGATTTGGAAGAATGGAATGCGACTACTTGCTCTTGTGAGGTGTCTGAAGCAACTGTTTCAGGTTGTACCAATAGTCAGGCTTGTAACTACGATCCTGCAGCCAACTGTGATGATGATTCTTGTTTCTTCACTGATTGTGTGCCAGGTTGTACTGATCCATGTGCGGCGAACTATGATTCAGCTGCTCAGTCCGATGATGGAACTTGTGAAGCTTACGACGCAACATGTAATCAAGATTGTAGCCTTGGAAACATTCAAATTTGGGATGCTGAAACCTGTGCTTGTGTGGATGATGTAATTTCTGTCTTGGGTTGTAATGACTTGACGGCATGTAACTATGATCCTGCTGCAAACTGTGATGATGGCTCTTGTACTTTTGCACCTTGTAATCCAGGTTGTACAGATGCATGTGCACCAAACTATGATCCAACAGCTGAAAGCGATGACGGTTCATGTGTTGCTTACAATGATTTCTGTAATACAGATTGTGAAAACGGTCCAATTACTGTTTGGGATACTTCGACTTGTTCTTGTATTCCTGATCCAGTAAATCCTTGTAATGCTTTGGCTGAAATTTGTGGAGACTTTGAAGTCATTCACGCTGCATTGTGCTCTCCTTCAAAAGAGGAATACGACGTGCTTTTGACCTTTGATGGCAATGGCGAATACATCATTACCAACAATGTTAATGGATCAGTGATCGGACCTTTGAGTTTGTTCAATCTTACAATAGGACCATTTGATGTTGGAACAGGTTATTCGTTCACTGTTGAGTTGGCTGGTTTACCAGAATGTGCAATAGAATTTGGACAGACTTTGATAGATTGTCAAACAACAAACGTAGAAATGTTGAGGTTTGATGGAGAAGTTCTTGCAGAAGGCAATGAATTGAACTGGGCAACGGCAACAGAAGAGGACGCTAAATACTTCATTCTAGAGCATTCTTTGAATGGTTATGACTTTAGTGAAATTGCGGAAATCGATGCAGTAGGTAACAGTAATACGATTCAGTCGTATAATTATTTACATAATACCAAAGCAAGTGGTATCCACTATTATAGATTACTAGAGGTAGATGTATTTGGAAACATTGCAACAAGAACTAGAGTGATCAGTTTAGAAAGAACTGCTGTCTTTGGAATTACGGAAATTTATCCTATTCCAGCTGTTGATGTGTTGAACATCGAATTTGATGCAGAAGAAGCAGAAGAATTTGAAATGACCATCATGGATGTAACTGGAAAAGAAATGGCTAAGACGACAATTCAAGCCAATCAAGGTCAAAACTTGATCAAATTGGATGTTCAAGCTTACCCTTCTGGATACTATTTAATTAAACTATCTAATGGAAGAAATACTCTAGTCGAGAAGTTTATAAATAATTAATAGACATGAAATTATGCAGCAGGACAGACTTTAATTTGTCCTGCTGCAAAATTTTTTATTTAACCAAGCTATGTACTATGGCTTGGTTTTTGTCTTTGTATATATAGGAAACTCAGAACTTCTAAGACTTGTCTTTGAAATATAAGAATGTCATTCTTCGATTTGAGATGGATCCAATACTGCTTTGCCTTTTGTGGTAATTCTTAGTGGTAATCTTACTTTCAACTAATTTAACAACAACTTTAAAAAAAAATCTAAAAAGATTCGTGAGTCAAATTGCGAATACTTGGCCGGATAGATTAGTCCCTCCACTAGCTCTATCTGGCTTTTTTTGTGCTCTAGGCAAACGCTTCATTTTTTTATGAAAAGGCGCTCAAATGCGAAGGCCAGCCTCCCAATACTCAATTAAGTTTAAGAATAAATCGAAGGTTAAGATTAAAAACGAACACCGAATCCCGAACACCCAATCCCCCAAAAACTCATTTCTTTTCCTTATACAATTGCCACCAAGGCACATAAGGCTTTTCGTGATGTTCTAAGTGGTAGCCAAAGAAGTAACAGCTAATAAAGGCCCAAACATGGTTTTTGCGCTGGGTTCCCGAATTGTATTTGTTCAATTGATGGTGCTCATTTTTATGTGGTTGATAAGTACCAAAATAAAACAATTGCAAGGAGCTGAGTAAGGCTGGAATACACCAAAATAAAGTGAGATTTTGGTAAGGAACAATGAACATCATCAGATTGAAAACAAGAGCGAAACCAAGCAATTGCCAGATCGTAATGTATTCCATTATAAAATTCCAATACCAAACAAAAAAGTTGCTATTGTGGTAATCAGGGTCCATTTCTGTTCCGGAATGTCTGTGATGCTCATGGTGCTTTTTATACAATTTGTCATAGGAGAAAAATGCATAGAGTAGGGTACAAATTTTACCAATCGCACAATTGATATTTTTATTGGAAGAAACCGTCCCATGCATGGCATCGTGAGCAGTAATGAACAAACCTGTCGACAATTGTATCTGTAGAATGAAATGAAAATAAACAAATGGATTGGAAAGAGCAATGGTGGTTTGCATTGCCATAAATAAATTAATGCACCACAATAGAATGATTGTAATTCCTATCATTACCCCTGATTGGGATCGTTTTATGGAATTTGCAAGTGACAAATGATGTCTTTGATTTGATCAAATTTAATCAATAACTCTTTGGCTTCTATGAAAAAGTAAGATTTTTCGCTTATTTACTGCCTTTTGTTTTTGAAACTCCTTGTGTATTTGTTTCAAAAAAGTGTTTACTTCTTCTTGTGGAGATTTAAATCATATTCAATCTATGCCTGACAGCAGAGCTAACGAGGAGCAGAAATTTTCTATTATTTGGAATCCTGATTCTTTGTTCCAATACTTCTTCGATGGAGGTTTCTTTTATTTTATTAAACAAGGAAGTATAATATTTGTAGGCAGTATAAACACCAAATCTGGCAGCCATTGGAAGGGCGAGAATTCCTGAGTAGGCCAAATCAAAATCTTTTTGAATATCAGCTTCGATCAAATCCTTTTCTGTCTGACTGAAATCGCTGAAACTTACACCGGGAAAGTAAACACGACCTCTGTCATAATAATCACTCTTCATGTCCCGTAGGAAATTTACTTTTTGAAATGCTGAACCCAAACTTTTTGCTGGAGATTTTAGCCTTTCGTATTCCGCAGAATCGCCTTCGACAAAAACTTTCACGCACATCAATCCAACTACCTCCGCCGAACCAAAAATGTATTTTTTATACAATTCCTCTCCATACCACTCATGATCCAAATCCATTGCCATACTTTCAAGAAAAGCATCAATCAGATCAAATCCAATATCATATTTACAAACTACCTTTTGAAAGGCATGCAAAACAGGATTCAGACTTAAACCTCTTTCAATAGCATCGTAGGTATCCTCCTTGAATCTCTTCAAAAGGTATTCCCTGTCATGCTTTTGAAAAGTGTCTACTATTTCATCAGCAAATCTTACAAAGCCATAAATCCCGTAAATGCCCTCATGGTATTTTTTGTCTAGGGTACGAATGGCTAAAGAGAAGGAGGTGCTGTATCGCTTGGTTATCAGGGTGCTACACTCGTTGCAAACCTGATCGAACAGTTTTATGTGGGATTCCATGGTCATTTTCTATTCTTTCTGTCACTAATTTTGAGCCAATAACGACAATTGGCAATCCAGTGCCTGGTGTTGTTGAAGCTCCAACATAATACAAATTTTTGAATTCTTCATCTTTATTTTTAGGTCTTAAGGCCGCCACTTGGTTCAAACCATGCGCCAAGCCCAAACCACTTCCTTTGTAGAGATTGAATTTTTCCATCCAATCAATCGGATCTAAGATTTTTCTGGTCAAGGTATTGGCTTTTAAATCGAACTCAACTCTTTCTGAAAGATCTTTTATGATGTTGTCAGCCAATTCTTCGCGATCCGACCAGTCTGGTTTAAATCTCAAATCTGGAACAGGACAAAGAATGAATAAATTTTCACAATTTTCCGGAGCAGCATTGGGATTCGATTGAGAAGAAGCATTTACATAATAATACGGCTTCTTTGGACTGACAGAAGTTTTGAAAATATCACTGGCATAAGCCTCAAAATTCTCCCCTAAAAAATAATTATGATGATGCAGTTTGTCAATTTTTCCTTGAACTCCCAAATAAATTGTAAAGGGCGCAAGCGTCCAATGCATTTTGTCTAATTTCTTTTCTTGAAATTTCTTTCGATTCAAAACCAAACCCCTGAAAGAGGCAGCATCACTATTGGATACATATAAATCAGCCGTCCATTTCTTATCATTCTGATCGATGAATCCACTTATTTTATCATTTGTTTTTTCAAAAGATTTTATTTCAGTGTCATAATGAAATTTCACACCTCTTTCCTTTAACAAAGCAACAATGGTCTCGGTGATTTTATACATGCCACCCTGGATATTGTAATAACCATCGTGCTGAAGTTCTGTGTAATTCAACAAGCTATAAACTGCTGGTGTTTGAAATGGCGTGTCGCCCAAGAAAAACGCAACGAGTGAAAAAATTACTTTTACCTCTTGTGAATCAAATCTGCGGTTCAGTTCTTGCCAGATACTTCGAACCAATAGAGGAGTGTGTTTGAGTGGAACCTTGATTAGAGAAGTGATGTATTGAAGGATGCTGTCATAGTTTCTTTTTACAATGACGTATTCTGTATCGTGAAACAATTCTCCCGCTTGCTTTAAATAAGCTTTTGCTTTTTCTTCAAAATTGTCTTCAATCCCTTCAAATTCTTTGGCCAGCTTTTTAAGATCTTTATAAATTAAAAAAGGTTCTTTCCGATCAGAAAAATAAACCGAATAAACTGGATCCAATTCATTCATTTGAAGCGGATTGTTTAGACCACAATCTTCAAACAATTCGTCGAACTCATAACTCATGCTGAAGAAAGAAGGACCCGTGTCAAATGTAAAGCCATCTTGCTTTATCTGATTTAATCTGCCTCCAGCCTGATGGTGTTTTTCTACCATTTCAACTTCAAAACCTCGACTGCTCAATCTCAATGCTGTGGCTAAGCCGCCCAACCCCGTTCCTATTATTAAAACCTTTTTAGCCATTTTATTTGTATGTTCTTTAGTCCTAATTTGTAAAAGCCTATTTTATCCAAGCACTTGCCTATTTTATTCGAATTAACAGTAAACCCAACAGTTTGCATCCCTAAATAAGCTTCAATTTCCATTTGGGCTTCAACTTAGACTTATCAAGTAACAGATAAAAATACAATTAGTTTATTGATTGGTACTTGAATCTCTTATTCAATGAGATAATTAGTTTTTATATTAATAAATTTCGGGCTTATAAGAAATGTGATGGAACAATATTCATTATTTATTGTTAATCCCTCTTCAAGAGGTTTATCTTTGTTTTATGGCTAGAATACTTGCAATAGATTATGGGTTAAAAAGGGTTGGAATTGCTGTTACAGACACGCTGCAAATCATTGCAAGTGGATTGACCACCGTGACAAAGGACGAACTGTTTGAATTTTTAAAAAATTATTTCAGCGAAGAAGAAGTGGAGACCATTGTTCTTGGCTATCCAAGCAATTGGGATGACAGTCCAACAGATTTAACACCTCATGTAGAAAAATTGAAACTAGAACTGGAAAAGAAATTTCCAGATAAACCTGTTGTCTTTGTAGATGAAAGGAATTCTTCAAAACAAGCCATGCAGGCTTTGGTAGCCTCTGGTGTGAAAAAGAAAAAAAGAAGAGATAAGAAGCTATTGGATGAGGTAAGTGCCACCATTATTTTGCAAAATTACATGGCCTTTTTATAGAACGAAAGGCTTTATAAAATGATTTTAAAATCATTTCATAAAAAAAATTGAAATTTTTGTTTAGAATGGCTATATTACAATTGCTGAAATATGTAATTGACTTTATTAATCTTTTACTTTATCTTGCAGCTAAATTATGGTAGCTTAAGAAAATAATGGTTTTTGTTGAAATTTTTAATGTTAATCTTTTGATTTTCATCATGAAAAGTCAAGAAGAAGTCAACAATTGCCCATTTTTAACTTAATATTGCCTTATTGAGAGATTAATTAAAGTATTGAGTTTATTTTAGTATGATTTTCAATCTTTTATACTCCTATTAAGATTTTTATAACACATCCCTGAGAAACAACTTAAAAAATTCTTAACATTCTAAAGAGATATATTTTTATATTTCTAATGGAAAACTAAACAATACTATTTGATGATTTACCCAATTGTTGCTTACGGCGATCCTGTATTAAAACAAGTGGCCAAAGATGTAGACCTGAATGACCCCAATCTTCCAGATCTTATTGAAAGCATGTTTGAAACTATGAAAAACGCTTCTGGTGTGGGCTTAGCTGCTCCTCAAATTGGCCTTTCCAAAAGACTGTTCGTTATAGATAGCAATTTAATCATCGATAAAGAAACGAGCGATGAGAAGGGAATAAAAAGAGCATTCATCAATGTCCAAAAGGTAGAAGAGTTCGGAGAAAAATGGGGCTACAACGAGGGATGTTTGAGTATTCCTAATATTTCAGAAGAAGTAAAACGCCCGTCTACTATCCGTTTGAAATATTTTGATATTGAAGGGAATGAACATGAGGAAGATTTTTCAGGATTGACCGCTCGGGTCATCCAACATGAATACGATCACATAGAAGGTATATTGTTTACCGATCATTTGAAATCGCTTAAAAAGAAATTATTGAAGCGTAAATTGACCAAAATTTCCAAAGGAGATACTTCCGTAGCTTACAGAATGAAATTTTCTGGAGGCTCATTGATCAAGAAATAACAGTTAGATTAATATTGGTTTTTCGTAAAATGTTTTAATACGTTTTACCCTTCTCTACTGGACTTTGGATACTAGATTGAATACTAGACAAATCATGGCTTTCCTTTGGTGGTTTCCCCAAAGGACTTGGTGAACTTTTATGAAACGAAGCAAAAATGCTTAATTTAAAGGGCAGAATTAATTGTACAATGCCCTTTTGGTCATAAGACCAAAAGTAAGCCGTCATAAGACCAAAAGTAAGCGTCATAAGATCAAAAGTAAGCCGTC